>QILY01000137.1 GCA_003232155.1 Maribacter sp. | reverse complement strand
ACGATATTTGCAATTGGCGTAATTTCGCTCTAGAAACGCATAATCATTAAAGAAGAAAGCGCATGAATTTACATATAACGGATAAATTATTTTTAGTAGGTGGAGCAACTAGTGGATTTGGCAAAGCCATAACAACACAGTTGATAGCAGAAGGAGCAAAAGTGATTGCCGTGGCTCGCACCGAATCAAAATTGCAAGAATTAAAAAAATCAAGCAACCATATTGAAATTGTTGCCGGTGACTTTTCTGAGGAATCTGTTTTAGATAAAGTATTGGCCAAAATAGGAGACCGTGTTCTTACTGGAGCTGTAATTAATTCAGGTGGCCCACCAGCTATGCCTGTTTTAGACACAAAACTATCGGATTGGGACGAAGCTTATAAAACCGTTGTCCGTTGGAAAATTGCATTGACACACGCATTACTACCTAAAATGATGGAGCAAAAATATGGTCGCCTACTCTATATTGAAAGTGTATCGATCAAGCAGCCTGTTGAAAATCTGGTATTAAGCAACGCTATGCGATTGGCCGTTACCGGTTATGTAAAAACGCTTTCTCAAGAAATCGGAGCTTCAGGGGTAACCCTCAATATTTTAGGCCCAGGTTATCATGCTACCCAACGTATGGAAAATTTATTTGCTAAGAATAGCGAATTAAAAAATATACCCGAGGTCGAAATACGAAAAACCTTTTCGGAACAAACAGCAGTCAAAAAAATTGGAAATCCTGAAGATTTTGCCTCATTGGCCCTATGGTTGCTTTCTTCGCACAGCAGCTATATTACAGGTCAGACTATAACTGTAGATGGTGGATTGGTGAAGGGAACGATGGGGTAGAAGGTTTAAGGTAAAATAATTTTTAAACACACTTAAACGATGCTCCCATTAATAAGAGTGAAGAATGGAAAGTGGAAACTTAAGATTTAGTTCTTAATTTGTAATGTTACCAACAATTGATTTTTAGGTCTTTATATTTTTAAAAACAGACTTCTACCTATTTGACTATAAAATGACTCATTTCAACACTTTAATTTACTGAAAATCTACCTTTTTTGTTGCCTGAAAAGCAAATATTATTAATCGAACTCAGGCTCTTGGTAAATCACCTTCACTTTTTAAAGGTAATGCTGACTCTCCCATAAGATAGATGTCTATGTGATATGCCGCTTGTCTACCTTCAGAAATTGCCCATACAACTAAGGATTGCCCTCTGCGTTGGTCGCCAGCAACAAATACTCCCGGAACATTTGTCATATAATTATTCTCAGAAGCTTTGATATTGGTTCTGGCATCACTTTCTAAACCTAATTGCTCGGCTATCGTCATTTCAGAACCTGTAAAACCCATCGCTAGTAAGGCTAATTCACATTTCCACTCTTTCTCTGTTCCTTTAACTTCTTTTAAGGTTGGTCGTTGGCCTGGTTGTTTAATCCATTCTACTTCTGCGGTAATCAAGCCTTTTAAGTTCCCATCTTTATCACCAATAAATTCTTTTGTAGAAATACTGAAAAAGCGTTCTGCTCCTTCTTTATGAGACGAACTTGTTCTCAATCGCATAGGCCAAAAAGGCCATGGTTGATCTTCAGGGCGTTCAGTTGTGCCCATTGGCATAATCTCAAAGTTTGAAACCGATGTAGCACCATTTCGTATTGAAGTTCCAATACAATCTGAACCTGTATCACCACCACCTATTACAATAACATCTATATCTGTTGCCAAAATCTCCTTATCAAATTTCTTCACGCCATCAACTCTACGGTTGTTTTGTGCTAAGAAATCCATGGCTTGTACTACACCGTTTAAATCAGAACCTTTGATCTGAAGATTTCTTCGCACGGTTGCTCCTCCACATAAAACAACAGCATCAAAATCATTTTTCAATTCATCAGCTTTAACGTCAACACCCACATGAACTCCGCATTTAAATACTATGCCTTCCTCTTTTAAAACGTTCAGTCTTCTGTCGATGATATTTTTTTCTATTTTAAAATCTGGAATACCATAGCGTAATAGTCCGCCTGGTTTTTCATCCCTCTCAAACACAGTTACTGCATGTCCGGCACGATTCAACTGTTGGGCAGCGGCCAATCCGGCAGGACCTGAGCCGATTACCGCAATCTTTTTATCTGTTCTGATTTTAGGGGGTTGAGACACAATCCATCCTTTTTCAAAAGCGGTTTCTACTATATTTTTTTCAATATTTTCAATAGAAACTGGGTCTTCGTTAATACATAGAACACATGCTTCTTCACAAGGTGCAGGACATAATCTTCCTGTAAACTCAGGAAAATTATTGGTTGAATGCAGAATACCTGCAGCCTTTTCCCATTTACCACGATATACGGCATCGTTAAAATCAGGAATTAAATTTCCTAACGGACAGCCACTATGGCAAAATGGTATACCACAATCCATACAACGAGCACCTTGGTTTTTAAGCTCTTTTTCCTTCATAGGAAGGGTGAACTCTTTATAATTTTTCACACGCTTTTCTACTAGATCGTATGCTTCTACTTTTCTATCGAATTCCAAAAACCCTGTTATCTTTCCCATTTCTCGAATTATGTGGTTTGTAGTTTTTCTTCTTCTAAACGAATTAAAGCTTTTCGAAATTCTTCGGGGAAAACTTTTACAAAGTCAGATAAGCAATTTTTCCAGTTTTCTAAAATATATTGCGCCAACGGGCTCAAAGTTGAATTGTAATGACTTTCGATTAATTCTCTAAGTTGGGCAATGTCATTATCTTCTTCAACAGCTAACAAATTCAGTCCCTCTTTGCTGCAATTCTTCTCAAAGGTTTTATTCTTGTCGTAAACGTATGCGGTTCCACCACTCATTCCAGCTCCAAAATTCCGTCCAACTTCACCTAGAATAACAGCAACACCGCCAGTCATATATTCACAACCGTGGTCTCCGATACCTTCTACAACTGTTTTTGCTCCGGAATTACGAACACAAAAACGTTCACCTGCTTTTCCGTTAATATAGGCTCTACCTGCTGTTGCACCATATAAGGTTACATTACCGGTGATAACATTGTCTTCAGGGACAATAGTAGAGCTGTCCGGAACTTTTATAACTAATTTGGCGCCAGAAAGCCCTTTTCCTAAATAGTCATTGGTGTTGCCATTTACGATCATAGTTAAACCTCTAGTGGCAAATGCTCCAAAACTCTGTCCTGCAGAACCTGTAAAATTCAATTTTAATGTATTTATGGGTAAGCCTTGAGCCCCATAAACCTTAGAGATTTCATTGCTGATTATTGCACCAACGGCACGGTCAGTATTTGATATAGGAAAATCTAAACTCAGCTTTTCTTTTCTAAATAAAGATGGATTTGCTTTTTCTATTATTTCAAACTCTATTGAATCTTCAATATGGTGTTCTTGCTTTTGTGTATTATAGAATTTTGTGCCTGCGGGAACGTTGACTTGATGTAATATAGGTGACAAATCAATGCCTGCCGATTTGTAATGATCGATAGCTTTGTTGCGGTCTAATTTTTGCACCTGACCTACCATTTCATTAATGGTTCTAAACCCAAGTTTAGCCATAATTTCACGCAGCTCTTGGGCAACGAAATACATATAATTAATTATATGCTCTGGTTTACCTTTGAATTTTTTACGTAACTCTGGATTTTGTGTTGCGATACCTACTGGGCAAGTGTTTAAGTGACAAACACGCATCATGATGCAACCTGATGCCACAAGAGGAGCGGTTGCAAAACCAAATTCTTCGGCACCCAATAAACAAGCAATAGCTACATCACGACCTGTTTTTAATTGACCATCGCATTCTAGTACTATTCGATTTCTTAAATCGTTCATTACTAAAGTTTGCTGTGCTTCAGCTATACCTAGTTCCCAAGGTGATCCAGCATGTTTTAAAGATGTTAAAGGAGATGCTCCAGTACCGCCATCAAAGCCAGACACAAGAATTACATCGGCTTTTGCTTTAGAGACCCCTGCTGCCACGGTACCCACACCTACTTCAGAAACCAATTTCACATTAACTCGTGCTTCTCGATTTGCCGATTTCAAGTCGTAAATCAATTGTGATAAATCTTCAATAGAATAAATATCGTGATGTGGCGGCGGTGAAATCAAACCTACATAAGGTGTTGAATTTCGGGTTTTTGCAATTTCAGGATTTACTTTTGAGCCTGGTAATTGCCCTCCTTCACCTGGTTTAGCTCCTTGTGCCATTTTTATTTGTATTTCTTTTGCATTGGTCAAGTAATTTGAGGTTACCCCAAAACGACCTGATGCTACCTGCTTTATGGCGCTGTTTTTCCAGTCACCTGTAGCGTTTTTGTAAAAGCGATTAGCGTCTTCGCCGCCTTCACCAGAATTGCTTTTTCCGCCAATACGATTCATGGCAATTGCTAAATTTTCATGCGCTTCTTTACTTATTGAGCCATATGACATCGCCCCTGTTTTGAACCGTTTTACAATTTCTGTCCATGGTTCTACTTCTTCTAAAGGAATAGGGTCATAATTTGAAAATTCAAAAAGACCACGAATAGTCATCAAACTTTTAGATTGTTCATTGACCATTTCTGAAAATTCTTTGTAACTGTTTCCTTCATTATTTCGAACCGCCTTTTGAAGTTTAGCTACGGATAATGGATTGAACATATGTTTTTCGCCATCTCTTCTCCAACGATATTCTCCACCCATTGGAACATCTAAATTAGCCGCTATTTCCTTTTTAGAAAACGCTTTTCTATGTCGTTTGGCAATTTCTTTCTCAATCTCATACAAGCCAATACCTTGAATTCTTGTAGGTGTGTTCGGGAAGTACTTGCCAACAACTTTAGTATTGATGCCGATGCACTCAAACAATTGAGACCCGCGATATGAGTTTAAGGTAGAAATACCTATTTTATTCATTACTTTGAGAATGCCCTTACCAACCGCTTTATTATAGTTTTTAATAGCTTCATCAAAAGTATATTCAGTAATATCGAGTTCGTCAATCTGCTCAGCGATAATCTCATTCACCAAATAAGGGTTTACAGCACTGGCCCCAAAACCAAATAATAAGGCAAAGTGATGTACCTCACGAGCTTCTGCAGATTCTATAATAACACTTAGTTTCGACCGCTTTCCTAATTTTTGCAAGCCACTATTTACAAAAGAACAAGCTAAAAGTGCAGGAATGGGAGCCTGAGTATCGCTAACATTTCTATCTGATAAAATAATGATGTTCGTTCCTTCATCAACAGCTTTAGAGGCTTGTTTTAAAATAGATTCTAGAGCATCTTCTAAGCCATTATGCCCTCTTTCAATATCATAAAGAGCAGAAATCGATGTTACCTTATAATCAGGGCTGGCATCGTAATTTTTGATTTTATCTAAATCTTCTTTAGAGATTACCGGATTCTGAATTTTCAATTTTCGACAATGTAATTCTGAAAAATCAAAAATATTATGATCGCTACCTAAAGTAAGGCTAATATCAGTAATCAACTCTTCACGAATACCATCTAAAGGCGGATTGGTTACCTGCGCAAATAGTTGTTTGAAGTAGTTGTAAATTAATTGCGGTCTTTCTGAAAGAATGGCAATCGGCGTATCTGAACCCATAGAACCAATAGGCTCTTTGGCAGTTTTACCCATAGGAAGTATTATCGTATTGATATCTTCTAAGGTATAGCCAAATGCTGATTTTCTTTTTTCTAAGGAAGCTTCCCCTAAGAAAAGTGGGCAATCATTATAGGGAATATCCTTTAAATGAACTAGATTATCTTTTAGCCATTTTTTATAAGGGTGACGCTTTGTAATTTCCTCTTTTATTTCTTCATCATTGATAATTCGGCCTGCCTCCATATTTACCAAGAACATTTTGCCTGGCTCTAGTCTTCCGTGGAAATCTACATTTTCAGGAGCGATATCAACTACTCCAACTTCCGAAGACATAATAACATAACCATCTTTTGTAACGGTATATCTTGAAGGGCGAAGTCCATTTCTATCCAATACGGCACCAATATAATTTCCATCCGTAAAAGGCACTGATGCAGGTCCGTCCCAAGGTTCCATCATACAAGAATGATATTCGTAGAAAGCTTTTTTTGCTTCAGACATTTCATCGTTCTTCTCCCATGCTTCAGGTATTAGTATCATCATCACTTCAGGTAAAGAACGGCCTGTCATTAATAATAATTCAACAATCATATCCATAGTGGCGGAATCTGATTTTTCGGAAAGTATCACGGGTAGAATATTTTTTATCTCATCACCAAACAAATCACTTTTCAATAGTTCTTCGCGAGAACGCATTCTAGCTACATTACCTCTAAGTGTGTTGATTTCACCGTTGTGACACATATAACGGAATGGTTGAGCTAAATCCCAAGTAGGGAAGGTGTTGGTTGAAAAACGTTGGTGAACCAAAGAAAGTCGAGTAACTACTCTGGGGTCCATTAAATCTTTATAGTACAAGCTGATGTCTTTCGGCATCAATAAACCTTTGAATATGATAATTTTAGTTGAAAGACTAGGTACATAAAAAAACTGGCTTTCAGAGAGTTTTGAATTTATAATGGTATGCTCGGTAACCTTTCTAGCAATGAATGATTTTAAATTGAAGTTGAATTCATCTTGCTTTGCATTTTCTTTTGCAATAAATAATTGCTTTACAAAAGGTTCGGTTTCCATGGCGATTTTGCCTGGCACAGACCTGTTTACCGGAACGTCTCGCCAACCTAAAAGTTGAAGTCCTTGCTTCTTGATGTTTTCTTCAAATACAGATATGCAAAAATCGCGTTGGTTTTCTTTTTGAGGGAGAAAAACATTGCTTACGGCATATTCGCCAGGTTCAGGTAATTCAAAATCACATACTTCTTTGAAAAAATCATGCGGAACATCTATTAAAATACCTGCGCCATCACCGGTTTTACCATCTGCACTTACGGCGCCACGATGTTCTAGTCTATCTAAAATCTCTAAAGCCTTGTGAATAATGTCGTTAGACTTCTTTCCCTTTAAACTACATATGAATCCTGCGCCACAATTATCATGCTCAAATTCCGGTAGGTATAAACCTTGCTTTTTCAACTTCATAGATTATCGTATTTCTTCAAAAATAACCTTTATGATGAGTTATTTTTATTGTTTTTACTCAAATACATTAAAATATTCAACGTTATGAATTAAACGTTAAAAAATATTCAATAATAAATTTCTGATGTACTTAAATTATCAATGTGATAAATTTAGCGCATTTGAAGTGTAATAATGGTGAATTTCAGGGTGTAAGAAGCTTAAAATTGTCATTTATAACAAATAACCCTTCTTGTTTTAATGGGCAGCAAATTTTATTGCAATTTGAAATAAATAACCCCTCAATATAAGAGGGGTTCTTGTTTTTTAGATAAAGAGTGGGTGCTTAATCTCTTAAAATACTTCTAGAGATAACTATTTTTTGAATTTCAGAAGTGCCCTCATAAATTTGAGTGATCTTGGCATCACGCATTGAACGTTCTACATGATAATCTTTTACAAAACCATTGCCTCCATGAATTTGAACGGCTTCAACTGTAGTTTCCATAGCAACTTGTGAAGCATATAATTTAGCTATGGCACCAGAAATGTCATAGTTATTACCTTGATCTTTATCCCAAGCCGCTTTATATACTAGATGACGAGCTGCTTCGATCTGCACGTGCATATCGGCTAATTTAAAAGCAATTGCTTGATGGTTACTAATTTCGGTGCCGAAAGCTTTTCTTTCTTTAGAATATTTTAGTGCCAACTCATAAGCACCTGCTGCAATACCTAGAGCTTGAGCTGCAATACCGATTCTACCGCCTGAAAGGCTTTTCATAGCAAACTTAAAGCCAAAACCATTTTCGCCAATTCGATTTTCCTTAGGCACTTTTACATCATTAAAAATCAAGGAATGCGTATCGCTTCCGCGGATGCCCAATTTATTTTCTTTGGGACCTATTTCAAAACCTGGCATTCCTTTCTCAACAATAAGGGCATTAATTCCTTTATGCCCCTTTTCTCTATCGGTCTGGGCAATTACCAAATATACTTCAGCTGAATTACCATTTGTAATCCAATTTTTGGTGCCATTTATAAGATAATGGTCACCTTTGTCGATTGCTGTAGTTTTTTGAGAGGTAGCATCACTACCTGCTTCAGGTTCAGATAAACAAAAGGCGCCTATGATTTCACCTGATGCCAAACGAGTCAAATATTTTTGCTTTTGCTCTTCCGAACCATATGTTTCTAATCCATAACAAACAAGAGAATTATTTACAGAAACAACAACAGAGACAGAAGCATCGATTTTTGAAAACTCTTCCATAGCAATTACATAGGACAGGGTGTCCATACCACTTCCGTTATATTTTGGATCTACCATCATACCTAGAAACCCTAATTCTCCTATTTTTTTAATCTGTTCTGCAGGAAATTCTTGCGCATCATCTCTTTCAATAACTCCTGGCAATAGTTCAGTTTGTGCAAAATCCCTTGCTGCTTGCTGTATCATTAAATGTTCTTCTGATAGTGTGAAATCCATAGTGACTATTCTAAATTTATTTCAATACAAATATACGGGTATGTCATAAAATGATAAATAATCTTAGTTATTTTATTAAACTAGTCTTGAGTTTTTGTTTCCTGCCTGCCGGCAGGCAGGTACCTGCTAATTATACATTTTGCACCCTAACCTGCCTGTGCCGGCAGGCAGGTTTTGCCATTTTTGAATCCCATAGCTATCCATAGCTATGGCTATGCAATTAAAAAATGACTTCATTACGGCACAAAAGCCATAATTCTCGGTTCCAAACAAAAACTCAAGACGAGTTCAATGATTGAAATTTAACCTTCGATACCATTTCTAATTATTTATATTTGTCTGCTTCGATTTTTACAAAAGATTTAAAAATAAAATTATGAGACAACATTAACCCCGAAAGGGGATCTGCATGAGTTATTTCGGAGAATAAGTGAAAAATGTACAATGAAAAAGTCCGTTAATTTTATACATCGATTGAAATGAAAGAATTACTAAAAATATACGAAGATAAACAGCCAGAAATAGTTTTTAATTGGAAGGATCCTGAAACCGAAGCTGAAGGTTGGACTGTTATAAACTCATTGCGTGGGGGAGCTGCAGGTGGCGGAACTCGAATGAGAGAGGGTTTAGATATGAATGAAGTACTTTCTCTGGCAAAGACAATGGAAGTGAAATTCACAGTGTCAGGACCTCCCATAGGTGGTGCCAAATCTGGAATTAATTTTAACCCTAACGACCCACGTAAAAAAGGTGTTTTAGAAAGATGGTACCATGCTGTATCCCCTTTATTAAAAAGTTATTATGGTACTGGTGGAGATTTGAATGTTGATGAAATACATGAAGTAATTCCTATAACTGAAGATGCAGGGGTCTGGCATCCACAAGAAGGCGTATTTAACGGTCACTTTAAACCTACGGAAGCTGATAAAATTAATAGAATAGGTCAACTTAGGTTAGGTGTAATTAAAGCCATAGAAACTGAAAAATATTCGCCAGATGTATCTAAAAAATACACAATAGCTGATATGGTTACAGGTTACGGCGTTGCAGAAGCAGTACGGCACTATTATGATATTTATGGAGGTAATGTTGTTGGTAAGAGAGCTATAGTTCAAGGTTTTGGTAATGTAGGAAGTGCTGCGGCTTATTATTTAGCAAAAATGGGTGCTAAGGTTATTGGTATTATAGACCGTGGTGGAGGTGTAATTAAAGAAGAAGGGTTTTCTTTTGAGGAAATAAAACATTTTTTCCTTACTAAAAATGGAAACGCATTAGTTGCCAGTGCAGATGAATTAATACCTTTTGAAGAGATTAATAATCGTATTTGGACATTGCCTACAGAAATATTTTTACCTTGTGCTGCATCGCGTTTAATTACAAAAGAGCAAATTAGTCAAATGATAGATACAAAATTAGAAGTCATATCTTGTGGTGCTAATGTTCCTTTTGCCGATAAAGAAATCTTTTTTGGACCTATTATGGAATATACGGATCAAAGAGTAAGTATAATTCCAGATTTTATTTCTAACTGCGGAATGGCAAGAGTATTTGCTTATTTTATGGAAAAAAGAGTAGGAATTGATGACGATTTAATATTTAATGATATTTCAGATACTATTAGAAAAGCAATTTTGAATATCTTTAAACAAAACAATACCAAAACTAATTTGTGCAACACCGGATTTGAAATTGCATTGAAACAATTAATATAAAACCAACTAACTATGGAGAGCATTATTATCATTGTATTTTTAGCAGGGTACCTTGCTATAACCCTAGAGCATAACCTTAAAATAGATAAATTAATACCAGCGTTGGCCATGATGGCCATTTTGTGGGCTATTATTGCCTTGGCGCATATGGATGTCTTTGAGGTAAATGCGGAGTTAAGGCAACTCGTACCTTCACATATTGATGAGGTTTTATTGCATCATTTGGGTAAAACTGCTGAGATACTGGTATTTTTATTGGGGGCTATGACTATTGTCGAAATCATTGATTATTTTGATGGCTTTGCCACCATAAAAGGGTTTATACGTACTAAAAAGAAGAGTAAATTGCTATGGTTGTTCTCTATTTTGGCTTTTTTACTTTCCGCAATAATAGATAACCTAACGGCAACTATTGTATTGATAACTATTCTACAAAAGGTAATAAAGGACAGAGAAACCCGATTGTGGTTTGCTGGTATGATTATTATTACTGCCAATGCAGGTGGTGCATGGTCGCCTATTGGCGATGTAACCACAACCATGTTGTGGATTGCAAATAAGGTGTCTGCCCTAGAATTGGTAAAGTACGTTTTATTACCTTCAATTGTCTGTATGGTAGTGCCTGTTCTTTTTGCGAGTAAATCCAAAGCATTTAGTGGTACTATAGATGGGGATTTTGAAGAAGAAAAAGTGAAATCAAAACACGGAGCTACTATGCTATATTTAGGTTTGGGAGCTATTGTTTTTGTGCCATTTTTCAAAACGGTTACCCATTTGCCCCCGTATGTAGGTATGATGCTGTCACTGGCAGTAGTAGCAACTTTTGCAGAAATTTATAGTAGCTCAAAATTCAATATATCCCATGTTGATGGTGAGGGTGATGATTCAGTTGGGCATCATAGCCCTGTACATCATTCATTGTCAAAAATAGAATTACCTAGTATTTTATTCTTTCTAGGGATATTATTGGCAGTAGCTGCTTTAGAGTCTTTAGGATACCTTTTTAACTATGCCGAAAGTTTAAATACTGCCATACCCAATACTGATATTGTAGTCATGCTTTTTGGTGTAGGGTCAGCTATAATTGATAATGTGCCATTGGTTGCTGCAAGTATAGGTATGTTCTCTGAAGAAATGGATAATCCGTTATGGCATTTTATCGCCTATTCTGCTGGTACAGGGGGTAGTATGCTTATTATTGGATCTGCGGCAGGAGTTGTAGCCATGGGTATGGAAAAGATAGATTTCTTTTGGTATTTGAAGAAAATAGCTTGGTTGGCAGCTATTGGTTTTATATCTGGAGCTGTGACCTTTATTTTATTTCGAGATTTTGTATTACATGGATAATTTAATCCGCAAAATGTCGTTATACAGGCAACTATACTAAATAAAGAGAGAATTCTATGTTATTATTCCAAGACCCAACTGCTGGGGATGCATTATCGGAAGAAAAAACACTTTCAGTAATTGATTTGATATTTAATGGCGGTACAGGTAGTGTCGTTATTATTTCTGTATTGTTCATTATGTTATTTGTTGCCTTGTACATTTATTTTGAACGCATCTTTGCGATTAAAGCAGCCTCTAAAATAGATAGCAATTTCATGAACCAAATCAGAGATCATGTTACCAATGGAAAACTTGAGGCCGCAAAAATATTGTGTGCCCAGACTGATTCACCAGTAGCAAGATTAACTGAAAAAGGAGTTTCACGTATTGGTAAGCCCTTAGATGATATCAATACGGCGATAGAAAATGCAGGTACTTTAGAAGTATATAAATTAGAAAAAAACGTAAGTGTATTAGCTACGGTAGCTGGTGCCGCTCCTATGATTGGTTTTTTAGGTACCGTAATTGGTATGATTTTAGCATTCCATGAAATGGCAAGTAGTGGGGGGCAAGCAGAAATGGGCTCACTGGCATCTGGTATATATACTGCGATGACAACAACAGTAGCAGGTCTTATTGTGGGTATTATTGCCTATATCGGATACAACCATTTGGTAAATAGAACAGATAAAGTAGTACATAAGATGGAAGCCAATGCGGTCGAATTTTTAGATCTTCTGAACGAACCACTTTAAGTTTACATTATGAAGTTAAAGGGAAGAAATAAAGTGAGTCCTGACTTTAGCATGTCGTCAATGACGGATATTGTATTCTTGTTATTGATTTTCTTTATGTTAACAGCAAACTCACCTAACGCTCTAGATTTACTTTTGCCTAAGGCTAAAGGAAAGTCTACCAATACGCAAAACGTATCTGTAAGTATTGATAAGAACTTACAGTACTTTGTGAACGACGAGAGAATTAACGGAGAATACATTGAAATTGAATTGAGAAAAGCACTAGAAGGACAAGAAAAACCCACAATTATTCTAAGAGCAGAAGAGAGCGTCGCTATCAAAGAAGCGGTAAATGTTATGAATATTGCTAACAGGAACAATTACAAAGTTATTTTGGCCGTGCGGCCCAACTAATGCCAATTCAGTAGTAAGAATACCGCATATAATTAGTTTCTTTTTCATCCCTGATTTCTCCAAAAAAAATAACCGTAGCTTAGGCTATGCTGATATTTTTTTGTATCATATAAACAAAAAATAAATCAGATTAGTAATACGATATTTTAAAACTGAATTGGTATATATGCCGTTACTGGACACGAGACACAAGAAAAAATCCTTTACACTTACAACTTTACTGCTGAGTGTGCTTCTGCTTATATTATTCTATATAGGTCTCACCTATATGGATCCACCTATTGAAAACGGAATCTCTGTTAATTTTGGCACAACCGATTTTGGTGACGGTAAAGTTCAGCCTAAAGAAAAAATACGTTCAGAACCTTTGAATACTCCCCCTGTTGAACCAAATAAACAAGAAGAAGCCATTGAAGAAGAAGTTATTGAGGAGGCTTCTGAAGAAGTAGCGGCTAAAGAAGTACCTTCAGAAAAAATACTTACCCAAGAAAGTGAAGAAGCTATAAAAATCAAGCAAGCCAAAGAAGTTAAGAAAAAAGCTGAAGATGCTGCTAAAGCTGTCCAGAAGAAGAAAGATGATGCTATTAAAAAAGAAAAGGCAAAAGCGGCTAAAATAGCTCGGCAAAAGCGCGATGCCGAAGAAAAGGCCCGAAAAGAACAAGAAGCTAAAAAGAAGAGGTTGGATGAGTTAATGGGAGGGCTCAACAAATCTGACGGCACTGCTTCAGGTTCTGAAGGTGATGATAATCGGGCAGGAGACAAAGGACAACCTGACGGAGATCCTTATGTAACAAGTTATTATGGAAGCCCCGGCTCAGGAAGTGCTACAGGTGGTTATGGTCTCAATGGCCGTTCTTTGGTCAACAAAGGAAAAGTAAAACAAGACTGTAATCAAGCGGGTATAGTGGTGGTAAAAATTATAGTTGGCCCAAATGGTAAAGTAGTAAGTGCCACTCCAGGTGTTAAGGGCACTACTAATAACAGTCCCTGTTTATTAGCGCCAGCACGTAAGACAGCTTTTATGCATAAATGGAATTTAGATGCTAATGCACCTAGTCAACAAGTAGGTTTTGTAGTTGTCAATTTCAAATTAGGAGAGTGTTGGATGTTTGCACAACTTCCAATGTATCAACAAAAAGGGAAAATCGCTTACAATGCTAAGTTAAGTACCATTCAATTACTTGTAAAGCATCTAGAATATCCTGAGAAAAAATTCAAAAGTATACATGTTGGAGGCACCAATGGAAAAGGGTCCAGTAGTCATATATTGGCCTCTGTTCTTCAAGAAGCGGGCTATAAAGTTGGTTTGTACACTTCTCCTCATTTAAAAGATTTTCGAGAACGCATTCGAATAAATGGAAAGCCGGTCAGCAAAAAATTCGTTGTAGATTTTATTGAAGATAACCGCTTTCTTTTTTTGAAATGACCGTAGGTATGGCCTTTGATTATTTTGCAAAGAAAAAAGTGGATATCGCTATTATAGAAGTAGGTTTGGGTGGCAGATTTGACTCAACCAATATTATAAACCCTGAAGTTTCATTGATTACCAATATTGGTTTTGATCATGCTGATATGTTAGGTGATACCCTTGATAAAATTGCTTTTGAAAAAGCAGGCATTATTAAAGTAAATACCCCTATAGTAATAAGCGAAACCCAAGAAGAAATTATAGCTGTTTTTGAAAAAATAGCAGTAGAAAAAGAATCAAAACTTATTTTAGCCGATAAAACCATAGCTAAAGAGTATGAAACTGATTTATTAGGCCATTATCAAGCCAAAAACAGTAAAGGGGCTATTGCTGTTCTGAAAGAATTAAAAGCCTTTACCATTACTGAAAAGCATATTAAAAAAGGTTTTTTGAATGTTGTAGAAAACACAGGGTTTATGGGCAGATGGCAGGTGCTGGGTGAAAACCCTAAAATTATTTGCGATACGGCTCATAATACTGAAGGTCTTTCATTGGTGATCGAACAAATACAACAACAAAAATTTGATGACCTTCATATAGTTTTAGGCTTTGTAAAAGATAAAGACTTAGATGCCATACTACCTCTTTTTCCAAAAGATGCTACGTATTATTTATGTAGTCCAAATATCCCCAGAGGATTAGATGTGTCCGTTCTAATAGGTAAAGCAACTGATTTAGGTTTGAAAGGAAAAGTATTTGACTCAGCTATTGAAGCATTAAAAGCGGCCAAGAAAATAGCTTCTGATAAAGGTCTTATTTATGTAGGAGGTAGTAATTTTGTGGTTGCTGAGGTTGTTTAATTTTTTCTGTTTTTTTCTTTTGGCAGAAAGAAAAACTATTCTATATTTGCACCCCGTTTAGGGCTCTTAGCTCAGTTGGTTCAGAGCACCTGCCTTACAAGCAGGGGGTCGAAGGTTCGAATCCTTCAGGGCCCACCCAGTAAACAAAGGCCTCCGAGAAATCGAGGGCCTTTGTCGTTTGAAAAATTGCTCACTTTTTGCTCACTTTTTGATTTTTCTTTAAACTTTAACATTTCTATCTTCAATTAACATCATTAACTGTCAGAATTAATGATTTTTGAGACTTTGACTATCCATTTTAGGGATTGAGATTTGAGTATTATTATAGTACTAAAATAGTTTCCTAGTAGTTATAAGCCCCAAATCTTACCATAACTAACCTTCGCCGGATCCTATTGGGTTTTTGTAGTATTCAGGTAGATAAGCGTTAAGCAAAAATCCAATAGGGCGCATCTTAGATAAAAGTAAAAGATCTTCAGCCTATTTTCCACTTCATTCCGTTGCTACTCTAAGACTTTATTTAAAAACGTAAATACTTTGGCGTATTGATCAACACCATCAGTGCCGTCATGCCCATCTTCAAAATTAATATCCAATAAAATAGGATGTTTTGAGTTTTTGAAAGATTGTAGTCTCGCTATATATTTTCCACCATCCGAAATAGGAATGCGATCGTCCTTGAAGCCAGACATTACTAAAGTAGGCGGATAAATATTCTCAGAAGATAAATTTAAATAGGGGTCCATTTTAATAAGAAAACAGGCTTCATCTTTATTTTTTATTGACCCATATTCCATGAAACTAGAACTAGTTGATTTAGATGATTCCAAACGGACTGGATTTAGTCG
>QILY01000150.1 GCA_003232155.1 Maribacter sp. | reverse complement strand
TAAGGTATGTTCAAATACTTGTGCGTTTGCAATGAAACTTTCCATTTAGGGTTTCCCATTACATAATCCACAATAAAAGGCGTGACCTTATCTTTTACACTCCATTCAGGTTGAAGGTATAGTATGCAATCGTCGTTTACCAAAGCCGCTTGCTCTTCTGCAAAAATTAAATCATGCTTATTGAAAACAATCACTTTTAATTCGTGGGCCTTATCATATATTTTTCCGAAAGGAAGTTTGTTTTTTTTAGGGGATAGGCATATCCAGTCCCATATTCCTGTTAAAGTATAAGCACCTGAGGTTTCAATGTGGGTATGCATACCTTTAGCTTTTAAAGCCTGTGTCAATGGGGCCATATTCCAAGTTAAGGGTTCTCCGCCAGTAATAACAATAGTATCAGAATATTTGGCAGCGTTTTCAACAATATGTTCTATAGCGGTAGGCGGGTGCAGATTGGCATCCCAACTTTCTTTTACATCGCACCAATGACATCCAACATCACAACCGCCCACTCTAATAAAATAAGCAGCGGCACCTTTATGAAAACCTTCACCCTGTATGGTATAAAACTCTTCCATTAACGGAAGCATCAAACCCCTATCGACCAATGCTATAAAATCATCTTTAACCATGATGCAAAGATAGGCTACCTGAATTTCACATTCCAAATCAAAAACTGTAATAAACCATTTTTGATAACTTCCCACTAACCTAAGAGGCTGTTTTGAAATATGTCGTTAGAATTGGTATTAGTACTACGTTTTTATCCTCCAAATCTTACTATTTACACGGCTTCTGAAAAATCACTATTAATCGAACTCAGGTAAATAAAAAAATAACCGAGATATTTCAAAACAGCCTCTAAATTTCAACACAACAAAAAATGCCCTATTTTTATACCAAACAAACCATAATGAGTACCAAAGACCAATTCTTTTCACATATTGAAAAAGGATATACTACAAAAGGTGATTTTATCACCATGGGTGCTGCCATGTTAGATGGGGAGGCAGTATCAAATGCCCATGTAAAAATTCCCCTAAAAACCTTAAACCGCCACGGCTTAATTGCAGGAGCTACAGGAACTGGAAAAACAAAAACATTGCAGGTTATTGCCGAAAATTTATCGAACAAAGGAATTCCAGTGTTATTGATGGATTTAAAAGGTGATTTAAGTGGTATTGCCCAACCTAGTCCTGGGCATCCAAAAATTGATGAGCGCCATGAGAAAATAGGAAACCTGCCATTCAATGCGCAAAGTTTTCCTGTTGAAATTTTATCACTTTCAGAACAAGATGGTGTTAAACTAAGGGCAACCGTATCAGAATTTGGCCCAACACTCTTATCACGTATTTTGGATCTGACAATAACCCAAGAAGGTATTGTAGCTGTAATCTTCAAATATTGTGATGACAATAAATTACCTTTGTTAGACTTAAAAGATTTCAAAAAGGCACTACAATATGCTACAGAAGGAGGTAAAGCAGAATTCACCAAAGATTATGGCCGTATCCCAACCAGTTCAACAGGAACTATTCTAAGAAAAGTTATTGAGTTGGAACAGCAAGGAGCCGATGTATTCTTTGGCGAAAAATCTTTCGAGGTAGATGATCTAACCCGAATTGACGAAAACGGGAAAGGCTATATAAACATTATTCGTTTGACCGATATACAAGATCGCCCTAAATTATTCTCAACCTTTATGTTGAGTTTATTGGCCGAAATATATTCCACTTTTCCTGAGCAAGGTGATAGTGATCGCCCTGAACTGGTTCTTTTCATTGATGAAGCGCACCTAATCTTCAATGAAGCTTCTAAAGCCCTATTAAATCAAATAGAAAGTATTGTAAAATTAATACGTTCAAAAGGTATTGGTTTATATTTTGTAACGCAAAACCCAGCTGATATACCCAATGCTGTATTGTCTCAATTGGGCTTAAAAGTACAACACGCACTTAGGGCATTTACTGCTCGTGACCGTAAGGCAATAAAGCTTACCGCAGAAAATTATCCTGAATCAGAATATTATGACACCAAAGAAGTATTGACATCTTTAGGTATTGGTGAAGCCTTAATATCTGCTTTAGATGAAAAAGGAAGGCCTACCCCATTGGCAGCAACTTTGCTTAGAGCTCCAATGAGTAGAATGGATGTGCTTACTGACAATGAACTAAAATCAGTTGTGGGCAATTCTAAATTGGTAAAAAAATACAGTGATATCATTGACAGAAAAAGTGCCTATGAAATTTTAAATGCTAAAATAGAAAAGGCGGAAGCTACTGCCGAAAAAGAAAAGACAAAAGCAAAAAGTTCAAGAAGTACTAGTAGAAGAAGTACTAGTAGAAGAAGAACAAGTACACGCCAAAACCCTATGATAAAGGTGTTGACCAGTGCCACCTTTATTCGCGGGGTATTGGGAATATTAAAAAAAGTGATGAGATAATTGAATATGAGAAGAATATTTATAATTATAGGTTTAGCCCTTTGCTTTACCCAATGCCAAAAAGAAAAAGACACTACTTTTTTAATTACTAAAAACAGTATCGGAAAGCTCAATAAAACTAGCTTGGCGCGCGATTTGGAAGTTATCTACGACCAAGATTCAATAGTTAAAGATACTACAAGGTTATTAATAGGGTACGGTGCAAAAAAAATAAAGATTTTTGAAAAAGGTGGAAATCACCTAATGACCTTAACACCTAGTTTAGACAGTATTCCCACTATTGAGAATATTCGCATTTATGATATTAGGTTTCAAACTGAAAAAGGTATTGGTCTAAACAGTACTTTTAAAGACATCAAAGAAAAATATACCATAAGTAAAATTCTGACCTCATTAAATAACATTGTTGTTATACTAAAGAATACAGACGTATATTTTACAATAGATAAAAAAGAGCTTCCAGCAAGTTTACGTTATAATTCAAACCTGAATATTGAAGCGGTTCAAGTACCTGATCAGGCTAAGGTAAAATATATGATGGTTGGATGGGAATAATAGCAGTTTTACATTAGCAAAAGGAAGTCTTATTGTCTTTGATATTTAGCTCTATTGGCTATAACATCATCACTATATGTAGTAATCCATTCTGTTAAATCTATTAGTTTATCAAGGTAAGAATGACCAAAATCCGTAAGTTGGTATTCTACTCGAATAGGTACTTCTGCGTACATTTTACGTGACAAATATCCATCAGATTCCAGTATTTTTAAACGCTCGCTCAATACTTTATTTGAAATACCGTACACCTTCTTTTGAAGTTGATTAAAGCGCAATACCGGGTAATAACCTAAATACAAAATAATGAGAATACTCCATTTATCAGATGCCAATGCCATAACATCACGAATAGGGCAATATTCCATCTGCCGCCTATCCATCTGCCCAAACATTTTTTTTAATTTTTTTGCCGCCCTAACTTTCTGATTATCAGTAATAGTTTTCATATGAATATTTAATGTTCTTTTGTTGTCGGTTAGTATAAGAATAGTAGCCGATTTCAAGGCACAAACCTTTCAATTTAGCACTAAACTTTGTACAGAGGTACAGTTTTTGAATTTATCACTAAAGTCGCTATTGTTTTTATACAGCTTATGCACTTTTATTATTTCTCGTTTATTCAGCATTGTATTTAACAACTTCTTGATTATAAAAATCTAAAATTCGCTCCTGATAAATTTCTTTATCTGATGATTTCATTATTTCTGCATGTTCAGCATTTTTTGCTAACCAAAATTGAGTAGGAATTGATGTGTTTTCTTGCAGAATTTTACCCATTGATATCGGCACCCAAGTATCACTTTCTGAATAAATATACAATATAGATTGTAAATGTTTCACCTCTTTTATCCGTTCTTGAAATTCTATTTTTCTTTTATATTTAGGCATTAAAAAGTTCATTGTTCTCAATGCTTTATATGCGATAGGAAAACGTATCCAAAAGTCAACTAAAGAAGTTGCTGAACTTTCTATAATGGCAAAATTGAATTTGTGGCTTTCATCTGCAAACGAAACCGCAGAAAACATTGCTCCTAAGGAAATTCCGTGATAACCAATTGGTAAATCTGGGATTAATTCTTTCGTTTTTATGCTAACTGCTGTTATGTCTTCAAAATAAGAAAAGTTACCATTAGAACTTTCACCAAAACCATTTATATCAAAAACAACTACATTAAAGCCATTCTCACGTAAAAAATAAGTATAATTCCTTTTTAAAAAGTATCCTTTTGCTTCTTTCCCCATAGGATGACCTAAAACAATTGTCCCTTTGGGGTTTTTAATTTTTGTTTTAGCAAACATCCCTTGTATTAAACCACCTGACTTGCTTTTGATAGAAAACCTTTTCCACTCTCTTTTTTCATTTTCGGATAATGGGTTTTTCCATTTTACCATAAAACTCCCAAAAAAGGGTCTTTTTAATATTTTATATATCATTTACTTTTCTCGAATTTAGATTTGAAATGGTTTTTATTATGCATAACTCTTTTATATACCAAATAGTTGATGTATTTTTAGTTTTCAATAAAGAGCAAGTTACTAAAAGTAACTGATATTTAAAAATGAGAAAACTGATACCCAAATTATACGGTATTTACTTTAATATTCTTGTATTGTTTTCAAAGAGAAAAGCTGCGAGAAAAGTATTTAATGTGTTCTGTACCATTCGTAAAGGAAAAATTTTACCATCACAAAAAAACTTTATAGACCCTGTAAAAGATAAGGTTCATTCTTTTGGCGAACATAAGATTCAATCTTACCAATGGCAAGGCACCAAAGAAACTATTTTATTGTTGCATGGCTGGGAAAGCAATACCCATAGATGGTTCAAACTCATTGAAAAACTACAAAAAGCTGGATTTACTATTGTAGCCTTTGATGCTCCTGCCCATGGTTATTCATCTGGCAAGTATTTGCATATTCCTCTATATGCTGAAATTTTAGAGCATATGATACAATATTACAGGCCAAAACATCTTGTGGGCCACTCAGTGGGCGGTATGTCAATCATGTATCATCAGTATCATCATCCTAATTCTGATATCGAAAAAATAGTAACCATTGCTTCCCCATCAGAATTTCATGAAATTATAACCAACTATCAACAACTATTAGGATTTAACAATAAAGTTAAGGAGTTGCTGGACGATTATATATTCAATAAATTTGGTTTTCGAATTCGTGAACTATCCACATCAACCTTTGCAAAGACCAATACCAAAAAAGGCCTTCTTTTTCACGATAGGTTAGATCAAATAGCGCCTTACCATGCTTCTGAAAAAGTACATGCCGCATGGAAAGGAAGTCAATTAGTAAGTACAGAAGGCTTAACCCATTCAATGCACCAAAATAAGGTGAATGAACAGATTATTAATTTTTTAGAGTCATAGGAAAGTTCTATTTTTAAATACAAAAGGTGAAGGCATCTCCGTTTGGATAAAGGAGGTTGGGTTTTCTACTTTAGTATGAAAAAAGTCGGAGAGTTTGAAAACGCGGGCTTTGGCTTTATAAAACCAGTGTAATGATTCATAAAAAAGGCAACTAATTTTTCGCCCTTTTTACTTTATGCTTCGCCTGCCGGTCAGGCAGGTTAAAATTTTTAACCGTAGCTATGGCTATGCTTTGCCAACGCGCCAGCTGGCTCGTTCACTAAAAATGTCTGCAAGACATTTTCTTAACGCTCCGCCCTGCCTAAAGAAAAAATCGCATAAAAATTTTAGTCACCTTTCTTACAAATCATCACACTAGGTTCGAAAAATAGACTTGGACTTGGGATTTCAAGCCCCCTTTCTTCCGCTAAAGCGAAATTCATTCCCCGCTTCAGAAGAAGAGGGGAGCCAAAAAAATGAAAAAAAATGAAAATGTCGAAAATTGCCCCTTTTCATATTGCAATACCAGTACATAATTTAGCTAAGTGTAGAACTTTTTACCGAGATATATTGAATTGTAAAGAAGGCCGTAGTAGTGATTATTGGATTGATTTTAACCTTTTCGGACACCAATTGGTGATACACTACAAGCCTAAGTCTGAGAGTGAAGATTTGCACCACAACCCTGTTGACGGGTATGATGTACCTATACCGCATTACGGAGTAGTTTTGCCTTGGGATACATTTCAGTCTTTTTCAGAAGAACTAAAGTCAAAGGGAGTTCAATTCGTTATTGAACCCTATATTCGTTTTGAGGGACAACCCGGCGAGCAAGCCACCATGTTTTTTTTAGACCCAGCAGGAAATGCCTTAGAGTTTAAGGCCTTCAAAGATATGGGGCAGTTGTTTGCGAAATAAGTATTTTATATTAAAGTGATTTTAGCAGGTATGTCATCAAATTTATGCACTGAGGCTCATATGAGAGATTTAGTGGAATCAGGATAGAGTATCCGTGGTAAAAGATGCAACAGCCGGAGCTATATTACCAAGCTTAAACGCATACGATGCATCATTGGTTAATTTTCAAATGATAGCGAGTCACGTGTTTACAACCGAAGAGATTGTTAAAGAAATTGAAAGTAAATTGTAAAAAATAAAATTATTGCAGTTTCAATAAAAAATATATTATACCAATTTGACTGTAAAATGAGTCATCATTTTACAGTCAAATTGGTATACAGGGTATTACAATCATTAACCCGGATTAAGCAGGCCACCAATTCCCCCGAAGCGTCGAGAGTGCAAAGGGTGACATCTTAGCAAAGCAATATTTTGCCTGTTTTTTACGTTGATTACAGACTAATATCTACTAAACTCTCCCGTTATGAAAAAAATAGTATTTGCTATTGTGATTTTAGGGTTTATTTTAGCTATGAGCAGTTGTGATCACGTTGACAGCAACGATATTGATTTCATCATTCCTAATGATAGTACCGCAACAGGAATTGTCCAAACAAAATTATAGAAATAATAAAAAAGGCCTTTGAATTTTTAATAAGGATCTATTACCAAACCTTTACACAATTTTCCTCAGATTCTTTATGGACAATAAAACGAACCCCGTAGGATGATTTATCCGCAGGGATCTCAGTATTATTTACCCTGTACCATTTACGTAAGCTGTAAAATCATCTCCCGGTTTAACAGAAGTATCTATATACCTCTTCGAGGGTTTTCTAATGCATAATCCGGGTTAAACGTTAAAACCAGCAATACAAAAAAGTCTTAATAGGGCTTTTCGTTATTATCTACTTCTATGTCTTTCTCTAGCCAAAAGCGTATTCTTTAACAACATCGCAATAGTCATAGGACCTACTCCACCAGGAACCGGAGTTATATAAGAAGCCTTCTTACTGACATTTTCAAAATCAACATCCCCCGTAATATAATAGCCTTTTTCTTTAGTCTCATCAAGCACTCTTGTAATGCCTACATCAATAATTACAGCACCCTCTTTTACCATCTCTGCTTTTAAGAAATTAGGGACGCCTAGGGCAGAAATAACGATATCGGCTTGTGAAATAATCTGTGTAATGTTTTTGGTATGGCTATGAGTTAAAGTTACCGTAGAATTGCCAGGCCATCCTTTTCTGCCCATTAAAATACTCATAGGGCGACCTACGATATGGCTCCTTCCTATAACAACAGTATGTTTTCCTTTGGTGTCTACATTATAGCGTTCTAACAATTCTAAAATTCCGAAGGGAGTAGCAGGAATGAAAGTACTCATATCCAAAGCCATTTTACCAAAATTCATTGGATGGAACCCGTCAACATCTTTATCAGGATCTACTGCCATTAATACTTTTTGGGTATCAATTTGCGGAGGCAATGGTAATTGCACAATAAAACCATCAATATCATCATCTTGGTTTAACTCTTTAATTTTTTCTAATAATTCTACCTCACTTGTTGTATTTGGCAATTGCACTAAAGTAGATTCAAAGCCAATACGTTGGCAAGACCTTACTTTACTACCTACATACGTTAAACTAGCACCATCATTACCTACTAGAACAGCAGCCAAATGGGGCACTTTCTCACCTTTTTCTCTCATCTCTGCTACCTCAACAGCAATTTCTTTTTTAATTTGATCGGATATTTTTTTTCCATCCAGTATTTCCATTTATTCACTTTTTTTTACTGTTTACTGCCAACTTTTTTATTAACGCATTCCTTTCATTCCACTCATCATTTGCATCATCTTTTTACCGCCCCCGCCTTGCATCATCTTCATCATTTTGCTCATCTGATCAAACTGCTTGAGTAATTGATTTATATCTTGAACATCATGACCAGAACCTTTAGCAATTCTCTTTTTACGACTGGCATTGAGTTTAGAAGGGTTAGATCGTTCATCTGGAGTCATTGAATGAATAATGGCCTCGATATGTTTGAAAGCATCATCATCAATATCCATACCTTTTAAAGCTTTACCAGCTCCAGGAATCATACCCATCAAATCTTTAATGTTACCCATCTTTTTGATTTGCTGTATTTGAGATAGAAAATCATCAAATCCGAATTTGTTTTTAGCAATTTTCTTTTGAATCTTTCTTGCCTCTTCTTCATCGAATTGGTCTTGAGCTCTTTCAACGAGTGAAATTACATCGCCCATGCCTAAAATACGATCAGCCATACGATCCGGATAGAAAACATCAATGGCTTCCATTTTCTCGCCAGTACCAATAAACTTAATCGGCTTATTTACAACAGATTTTATAGAAATTGCCGCACCACCACGGGTATCACCATCCAACTTGGTTAAAACAACTCCATCAAAATTCAAAATATCGTTGAAAGCCTTTGCTGTATTTACAGCATCTTGACCTGTCATAGAATCAACAACAAATAAGGTCTCTTCAGGTTGAATCGCTTTATGAATGTCTGAAATCTCATTCATCATTTTTTCATCAACGGCCAAACGACCTGCGGTATCTATAATCACCACATCGTA
>QILY01000159.1 GCA_003232155.1 Maribacter sp. | reverse complement strand
TTGAGCGTTTAGAGTTTATCTATGGTCAAATGTCGGACAAGCAAAAAGCGGATGCAGAACCTTTTCCAGATTTTCCGCCGATGCCCGAATCTCCAAGTGCCCCAAAAGCTCCTAGAGTTAAAAAAAATGATAAAACAAATATTCCTATACATCCATCAGCACTCGATTATGGGGAAGTGAAAATTCGAGAAGAGGAAATTTTGTTGAAGAAAGCAGTATCTATGTTGAAAGAGCAAAAAATCTTGATGGTTCAACAGATAGTCAAAATGAAAGAAGATGAAGCTGAACTTATAGAAATCCAAAAAGAAATAAAAAGAGTTAATTACTTATTAAAAGGAGAAGTAGATAGTAATGCACCTCAACCACCAACACCCCCTACCCCAAAATCTCCTTTAGATCATGCCATTGAAATGGCCAAACAAGGCGCAACATTTTACTACAAAGGCAAAAAAATTACTCATGATGAGGCCTTTGTTATTCTAAAAAGCAACGAAAATTTAAGTATGAACATAATAAAAAAAAACGACCAAGCTCCTGTAGTAAAAATTGACACCCACTTTTAATTTCCCAAATGTCAAAACCTTAAATTATACCTAAAGCCTTCATTTAAAGGGCTTTTTTGTAACAATTAGATGCGTTCATATACTAATATGGTCCAAAGACAAGTTACTGTTATATACCCCTATGGGACAAAGTAATTCATCAATCAAATCAATCTTCATGTTACAAAACTTTTTTATTCTGTGCTCAGGAGCAGATTCCTCTATCTTAAAAGATTGCTCAAAAGGAGAGCAAAACAAATATGCTGGTATTGGCGCAACCGTTTTCTTTACGGCTGTTATGGCGTTCATTGCTAGTAGTTATGCACTATATACAGTTTTCGACAACATATATGCCTCTATTTTCTTCGGGTTTATATGGGGTTTATTGATATTCAACCTAGATAGGTTTATTGTATCTACCATCAAAAAAAGGAATAGTCCGCGCAGTGAGTTTTTACAGGCTACGCCAAGAATAATCTTGGCCATTATCATAGCCGTGGTAATTTCAAAACCTTTGGAAATGAAAATTTTCGAAAAGGAAATCAATCAGGTTTTATTGGAGCAGAAAAATGAATTGACACGTGCCAATAAAGACCAAATTGCATTACAGTACAATCCGGCCATAACTAAGCTCAATCAAGACATCATAAATTTAAAGGGAGAAATCACAGCAAAAGAAGCAGAAACAAATGCCCTTTATGATACTTATATTTCTGAGGCCGAAGGTACGGCAGGCACAAAACTTTTAGGAAAAGGGCCTGTATATAAAGAAAAGCGTGAAAAGCATGATGCCGCTTTGGCCGAGCTTCAAGCTTTAAAAGAGACCAATACCCAAAAGGTAACAGGTATAGAAACGCAAATTGCAGGTTTGAATACAGAGTACAAAAAAGTGGTCAATGACTCACAGCCTATAATTGATGGTTTTGATGGTTTAATGGCACGTATCAATGCTTTGGGTGAATTGCCTTGGTTTCCCTCTTTCTTTATATTTCTATTGTTCTTGGTTATTGAAACCTCACCTATCATTGCCAAATTATTGGCGCCAAAAGATGAATATGATTATAAATTGGAAGATGAAGAGAGTGCTGTAAGAACTTGGGTTACCCAAAAAGTAGTACAACGTGAAAAATTAATGGATACCGATACTGAACTGAACGAAAAAATTTATAGCGAAATAGCCAAAGAAGAAGCTGTATATACCTACAAAAAGAAAAAAGTAGAAGAACTTTTAAAACTACAGGCTGACCGCTTTCACAATTTACAGGTTAAAAACCTTTAAAATTCTCGCACAGAACATTGTGGTTAAGCATCTCTAAGAAAGGTATTTACTTTTCGTATCGCTTTTCTAAATTCATAATCAAGGCTTGCATTGCCTTCTTGTAATTGTGTTTCATAATAATCGGCAGTTGCATATGATTCGCTTAAACCCAGCATGAGGAACTTTTGTTTTATTTTACCTACTAATTCGGCTGCTGACCTAGGTTCATCTCTGTTCATATGTTTGAAATAGGTTTGTACTTCATCTTGAAATTCTTCTTTCAATACATGAACAAATTTTTCTGCAAAGACAAAATCACCACTTGCTAGGTTTATAATGTAAGATAAATTTGGTGACTCTTCCATAAACACTTGAAGCTTTCTATGTTTAACCCGAATTATGCATTAGAAAATCTATTCCGGTCCTAAACAATTTCAAACCAGTCACTTCGTTGAGTTTTTTGATTTAACCATAGCGGTGTGCTATGCTGAAACCAATAAAACTCTCCGATTCATTGCTGTTTAGAACCTCATAACGAAGTTCTAATGCATAATTCGGATTAAAAAACAAATGTAAGACAAATACTACTTTTTTAAATATTATTTGTTGTGAAAGCGCTTTTTTATGTGGTGCGGAAATGGAAAATTGAGAAAGTTGTATAAATAGTAAGAAACCCAAAAAAAAAATCTAGCCCTTTAGACAACCAAAACTCTAGGTTATAAATGAGTCTTAGAATATTGCCTCATGGATCTTTTATCGAAGAGACCATAAGTTCACCACCTACGTTCATTGGTTTTTCATGTTGAATTGCACCAATATTAAGAAGATAATCATACTCCTTATCTCGGGTGCACGACAAATTTCCCTAAATCTAACAGATTTAGAAGGTTTCGCCTTGGAATCGTCCCCACCCTAACCCTCCCCGGAAGGGAGGGGACGGTTTCTCGACACCTTTGAATCCCTAGCTTTTTGCTAGATCTGCTTCCCTCCTTCTGGAGGGCCTGCCCCGAATTCACTTCGGCCCCCTGGGGGGAGGACAATCCGGTAAAATGATTTTCTTTTAAGCAGAAAAGGGAAATTTGTCGTGCACCCACTTATCTCTATCTTCTACTTTATAAATTGCAGTTCTTAATCCTTTTATATGTTGTATAGGGCATCTCTAAAAACTCATTTCTTTCAAAAAACAAAGATAATGGATAAGATGTAAGGCATATTTTTTTGGAACGGCCGTAGCTGTTCCACAAAAAATATAAGGCAGTCAGATTGTTTATTATCCCTGCTCTCAAAGGGTTCTCAGAGCTTCACTTATACTTTATGAAGTTTTCTTGTAGTATCTCGATAGTACTTCATAAATTTTATTTATCTAAGAAAAGCTCTGAAAATTTTGATGCGAATGGGGTTTTTAGAGCTGCCCTATATTAATTTCCCCATATTCGTTTCCAAAGAGAAGCAAATAACAGTTTTGCATCTCTTTTCAGCTTAGGTGTTTCTTTAACCCTAAGTCCATCATCAGTTTGATTTAACTCATAACTAAAAGCAAATTTTTCATCATCATTATCCAAACTCATTAAACCAAACCTAAGGTCATTGAAAAACAATTTATCTTTAGTCTTAGAAATGGTATACCAGCCCTTGGTTATTTTCATAAGACGCTTTACTTTCTCATCAACAACCAATTCGCTCAATAATTTATGGTTTTTAGAATACGATTCAAAATGAATTGGCTTAGAATCAAAGAAAGAATAACTACCTATTAGATATGAGTTTCCCACATCAATATTAGCTGTCCACAATATAGTACTAAAAGGAGCGGGACGAATATCAATTTGCTCGTAGGTGATATTTTGTTTTTCTAAATTAGAGATGAAAGTTCTATAGGCAAATCCTTTTAAAACTAGAGTCAATACTAAATATGAACTACTAATAATTAACCCTAAACGATTATACTTTCTGCGTTTGGGCGAGGTTCTTTTTTGTCGCATTGCCAAAACCAAAAACACCAAAAAAGGAAGCGTATACAACGGGTCAATAACAAAAATACTCTGAAAAGCCAACCGAGTCTGAAAAGGCCAAAAAAGTTGTGTACCCCATGTTGTAAAGGTATCGAGAACAGGATGTGTGAAAAGCCCCCAGAACATTAACCAAGACCAATCTTTAAAGGTAGCTTCTCGTTTTCGTTCAAATTTGAAAATAAGCCAGCCAAAAATAGGTGCGAACAACACTGAAAAAAAAATAGAATGACTAAAGCCTCTATGCCATTCAGTGGCAGTTACTATATCAACAAAATAGCGGGCAAGAACATCTAAATCAGGAATGGTGCCTGCGATAGCCCCATACAACATGGCCTTATTGCCTACTTTCTTTCCTAAAACCGCTTCGCCTACTGCAGCACCTAGTACTATTTGTGTTAGTGAATCCATTTTAAAAGTTCAAATTGAAAAATCAAGTTCAAGTTCAAGTTCAAGTTCAATAAAGTTTGTGCATTCATTAAGTTAGGAGTTTATAAGATCATTTCTTACTCATAACTCTTACTGCTAACTACTACTGAATACTGAAAAAATAGCGTTGTAGCCCTTCGACTGCGCTCAGGCTGACATCATTCAGTTTAACCCGCATTATTCACTGATATTCTATTCCAAAGCCAATCTGCCTGCTATAATTGAAAACCTGCCTTTGCCGGCAGGCAGGTTAGTATTTTTGACTTTTCATAACGAAAACCCGTGAATAATGCGGGTTAATTATCTTTTAAAGCTCCTTATTTAGTGTTGCTATTTTTTCGACACTAATTTCACGAATTTATAACTCTGAACCCATCACTTTTATATTTATCTCTTAAAAGCAAGAATTTCTTTTTGAACTTGAACTTGGATTTGAACTTTACTCAACAATCCCCATTTTCTTCAATAAAAATGATGCATTCATATTCTGACATATTCCCTTCTTGAATTTATAATCAAAATGAAGCTCATCATTTATAATTTCAGCGTCAAAATAGTGATTTTTAATCTGATGAAGTTTTTCTGCAGCTTCACATAAGCTTAAATCGTGGGTTGCAATGATTCCTGTAGATTTTGAGCCCACCAAACGCTCAACAAACTTGCGAGATCCTTTAGCCTTATCAGTACTGTTTGTACCTTTTAATATTTCATCGAGAACAATAAAATATCGATCTTTTTGAATTTTATCAACAATAAATTTTAAACGCTTCAACTCTGAAAAGAAATACGATTCATCATCGGTCAATGAATCAGTGGTTCGCATACTGGTAATTAATTTTATAGGAGCGTATATTGTATTCTTTGCGCAAAGGGGAAGACCCACATTAGCCATTACAATTTGTAATGAAACCGTTCTTAAAAAAGTGCTTTTGCCTGCCATATTTGCCCCAGTAATAATAAAAAACTGGTCAGCATCAATATGAAAATCATTTAGAATACTCTTTGTAGGGTCTAATAATGGATGCCCAGCTTCATTTGATTTTAGAACTATATTTTCATCAGATAAGGTTGGAAAAGTATAGTCTGGATGATTAAAAACAAAATTGCCCAAACTATTATATGCATCAAAAAAAGCAATGGTTTTAAACCAATCTTCTACTGAACTACCATGCGTATTGATCCATTGTTCAATTTTATAACATGTGGCTAGCCCTCGTAAGAAAAACCCGTTTCCAAAAATCAAATAGAAAACATTATTGTTTTGATCCAAACTACCCAAAAGCTTCGAGAACTCTTTAAGAATAGCCGATGTTTTTTTACCAGAGTTGGTGATTTTTTTCTTTTTATCCTTTAAAAGAGTAGACTCAAATTGTGTATTTTCAATACTGATCAATAGTTTATTGTATTGTTCAAATGTACTTTGAGCCTTACTAGCATTATTACCCAACTTGGTGATTTTTTTAGTATAAATTCCAGAAATCACAAGTCCTAAAAGCAACCAAAAACTTAATATAAACCCAGATAAGTAATTCAGAAAATATAATGTGCTTATTAGTATAGAAGCTACAGAGAATACTAAAGGCAAATATTTCATTATTGAGGGTACAAAAGGTATGTACTTACTTAACCATTTTTGTATTGTCACTATAGTGGTCTCAGTTTTTGCTAACGAAGCAATGGCTGAAAACTCTTGACGCCACATAGTCATTTTACCTAATTCTTGTATCGTTTCTTGTTTTTTAAGAATGTTATCAATAGTATTTGCTTTTAATAATTTAGCCAATGTTTCACTGCCTTGCCCTAAGGCAGTACGGTTTATATATTGATAAAAAGAACCTAAACCAAAGAGGTCTATATCTTGACTAAAATAATGCAGTGAATCCTTAAATTCATTTCCAGTTGGTAAATCATAAAAATCTCGCTTTAATACTTTTAGTTCAATCGTATTAATTTGAATAAGTGCTTTTAATTTAGCTCTCTTATATTGTAAATCTGAGTGACGGGAGACCAAATAAAGGAAAGCAACTATAGCCATTAAAAGTACACCTAAAACCCATCTTGTGTTTCCAAATAATAAATACACCCCAAAAGCCGCAAGTACAAAAACGCATAAGCGTATCATACTAGAAGCAAACAATTGCCTTTTAACCTTGGTTAATTTTTGCGTATACTTTTCAATTTCAGAGGTGTAAAAAGAAAATAGATTTTGCATGAAATTTCAATTATAAAAAACAGATTCCCGCAAAGGCGGGAATGATAATAAACTATTTTAAGAAAGTGCATTAAACTCTGTCTTCAATTTTTTGGTGAATTTTGCGACTACTAAATTATAGGAATGATCAATGAGTTCCATAACCAGTTTTGGGGGAATCATTTCCAACATAACGGTATTCCAATGCACTTTACTCATGTGCCAACCTTCTACAACCCCTCCATCATATGTTTCACGAAGTTCAATTGCCCGGTCTGGGTCGCACTTTAAGTTTACCTGAGCGGGTATCCGTTCTAAACCACATAGTGCAAACATTTTTCCCATTACCTTAAAAACAAGGGTTTGCTCATCAAAAGGAAAACTTTCGGTCACCCCTTTTTTAATTAAACAATAGTCTCTGAAATCTTCTATGTTCATTTTTTTACCATTAGTAGATTAAATAGTCTACTTCGCCTCATAACTATTTAAGTGAAAATTGTATTTTTCATAGGATACAAGGTTTTAAACCCGTCTTGACTTTTTCTATTTTTTTACTATTTTTTTCTGTTCTTCAGAAATCTGAAGTGCTGTATAATCTAATTTCCACCCTATAGTATCTACTAAAGATTCCATTAGTATTATAGCATCCAATGCTTCTTTTTTAGCCGTTTCCATCAAGCCGCTTTCTGGTATTTTTTCTAGAATATGTTGCTTGGCCTCTTTATTTAATGCCGTAAGGTCATCTGGAGAAAAAGAATTGAACATTCCGTTTTTTATATCGTAAAATTCTAGTTCAGGCTGTATGGATAAAACTTCGGGTTCCGGAAAATTGGCGAGAATTATTCTTTTCTTTTCATTATCGGCATGCATCACCACCTTCTTTAAATCATATCCAATTTGTGCTTTGGCATTGATAACAATAAGTGCTTTTTTCTTACTGCTTACCAAACTCATAAAACGTTCTTTAGTATTCTCGTATTTATATATCTCTGCAAAATCACCTTCAACAGAAACCAGTTTGCAAACACTTTTGATTTTTTCTAAAAGAACGTGTGATTGGTGCACTGTTAGTTCTTTACTTTTCTTTTTACGAAAAAAAGAAAAGCACCAATACATGATAATGGCACCCAAAACCAACCCTAAAAAAGCTTCTAAAATGTTATCCATTCAATATTAAATTAACTATAGGCCAAGTTCCAGGCATTACAGCAAATAGTTGATTTTACAGACCCAATCCTTAAATATATTGCTGAACTGAAACAAAAATATAAAATTGATTCTTATCATCTCAAATATATTAGAACTTAGCCTTATAAAATAACTATTTTAAACTCATTCATTTTATATTTTATTTCCTATTTCTCCTAAATAGTCGATGAGCCGAAAACCTCGGTTCCAAACAAAAACTCAAGACGAGTTCATTAATAGCAAAACTAAAAACCGCCGCCATTCATAAGAAAGTATACTAAAAAGGTATATTCCTAAACCTAACATCGCAATTTCTTCTACCTTAACTATTTTCAACGGCGTATAAAACTGGTCTGCTAGGGCTTGCATCATTCTCAAAAGGAGCAACTTGTAAATTTAAATAATACGTGCCGTCTGCTATTGCGTTAGGCACAAAAATAAATTCGGTAATAGTTGCATCTGTTCTCATATCCCCTTCGAAATTCCAGAAAGCTTTATGGGCTAAAAGTGCTCCCCCATCTTTTTCACGGTCTACAGAAGGTAAATCAATCAATACGTGCTTCACCTCTTTTTCAACTAAAAATTGGGCAGCTTGTTCCAATAAATAAGGTGGATTACTATTGGAATATTGCTTAGAAAGTTTATCGTTAAAATTGGGTAATGTACGTATTACAACAGCATCTCTTTTTTTATTGCCAAAAGCATATTGTAATTGCTTACGTGAAATCACAAAATCATCTTGATATTTTTCTGGCGCAATAGTAATAACCTCGGCCAAAAAAAAATACCGATTTAATGTCTGATTTACAGAATAAAACTCTTTAGTAATATGCCCCACACATTCGGTATGCGTACCATGTGCATGTGGGTTGAACATAATATTGTTAAAATCAGTAGATGCTCCTTCAGAAACGCTACCCACAAAATCACCATCAGTATGCGGTTCTATTTTAGGGTGACCCACATACCATGCATTCACATTAGATGTATCACCACGCAATGGAATGGAAATATCCAAAGGTTTGGAGAGGTCTATGGTATGGTTTTTAATTTTGGCAAGCATATAAATTCAATCTTTCAAACGTATTTGCGAGGCACGAAGCAAACTATTGAAATTGGAAAAAAAATAAACAGATTACTTTGTCGCTTTTCACATTATCTAAAGAATTATTCTTTGAATGCTCCTCGAAAAGACGAATATTACCCCAAGTTAATCATAAACAGATCACTGGCAATTCCATCTACTAAAAATTTGCCTTTTTTGGTGGTCAAAAGTACATCGCCATCAATATACAAAAGTTGTTTTTCAATGTATTTATGAGTCTGTTGCAATAC
>QILY01000061.1 GCA_003232155.1 Maribacter sp. | reverse complement strand
TAGAAGAAATTTCAATTGAAATAACCGCTATTGACCGTGATAAGCAACTTATTTCAGGTAAATTTAGTTTTAAGGGAACTGATGAAGACACTATTACTGTCTACCAGATTACCGATGGCATATTTACCGATGTAGGCTACGAAGTTCAATAACACAATTAAAATTATTTCAAATTAAAAATAGATGTATTATGAATAAACCAATACTATTCTCTTTATTTACCATTTTATTTTCAATACTTATAGGTTGCTCAGTTGTTGATGACGTCAAGGACAGTTTAGATGCCGTGGAATGCGCTAATTTATTAGCTGGAATAGACGATGACATCGACAATAACGAAAGCTGTTCCAGTATCATTGCCAACATCGATAGAATTCTTTCTGGTAGTTGTAATGAATTTACCACTTCAGAACAAAGAGAACAACTGGAATTAAAACTAAATCAAAACATTTTTAAACTAAATTATGAAAAAAACAATAACAATATTCACCGTCATTTTATGTTCTTTTTACACTATTCAAGCTCAAGAATTCGAAACAGGTACTAATGTCATTACAGCTAATATTGGTCTTGGCGGTAACTTCGGAAGTTTCATAACCTCATCTCAAGGTTTAGGATACGGTATTGGTTACGAGCGCGGCATTTGGGATGCTGGCCCAGGCGTAGTAAGTTTAGGCGGTTATATTGGCACTAAAACCTTAAGAAACAACAGCTTGTTATTCGAAAGTAAGTGGAACTATACAATTATAGGTGTACGGGGAGCTTATCACTATACTGGTCTCAATGTTGAAAACCTTGACGTGTATGGTGGACTAATGCTCTCTTACAATATTCTTTCTTTTAATGGCGAAGGCATAGGAACTAATTTTAATAATAGACCCGCCGCAACAGGTTTTGTTGGTGCTAGATGGTATTTTACCGAAAGTTTGGCGGGATCTGCCGAAGCAGGTTACGGGGTGGCGTTTCTAAGTCTCGGAATTTCATTTCGATTTTAAACCCGGGATTATACCAATACGATTAGTATAGAACCTGAATAAAATTGTACGTTAATTATTAAGCATATTGGGTATTTTTTCATTCCAAATAAGCTGTTGTTCTAAATTTCTAGAAAAATTGGTCTCATCATCGTAGGTGTTTTGAAAGTCATCTAGCTCTCTTAGAATTTCTCTATAGATAGACTTTACTTCAGTTTTTACATTTTGGGTAAACTTGGTATTGGCCAAACGTTTTCGCATTTTTCGGGCGTAGAGTTCTGAAATATCAAAATGCAATTGTTCGTGACCTAATATTACATCATCACAAAGTTCAGGTTGATACCATGATTTATTAGGGTAAAAATGAGTGCTGATCTCAAAATCAATTTCCATATTATCCCTTGTTCCCGAAGTTGAAAATTGATAGGTGATTCCGCTTGCAGTGGTTGCTGCAGCTCCAGCATTTTGTGGAGCTTTTTCTTTGAAATCACTCCAAGAAAGACGTTTATCCGCATTCCATGAAATCGTTTCAGAATCTTGTTCAGAATGAAAACCCATCAGCACAAAAAAACCAAAAGCGAAAATGTATTTTACTGTACCCAATTAAACGAGATTATCTTTTCAATATCAGGGTGCAAACTATGATGTACAGGACAGGTATTAGCTGTATGTATCAGAATTTTTCTATTCTTATCAGATATGTTTGACGGCAAACTCAAAACCAATTCAATTTTAGAAATGCGTCTGGGTTCTGATGCCATATGTTTGGTAACTTCTGCCGTTGCATTCGATAAATCTACCTCTAGACCGTTCGCTTTTATACCCATCATGGTAAGTATACAACTTGCTAAACCTGTGGCAACGGTATCTGTTGGTGAAAATGCCTGTCCTAGACCATTATTATCTACAGGAGCATCAGTAATAAATGTATCTCCTGAACGCAAGTGCTCACAAGTTGTTCGTAATTCACCTGTATATGTAACTTTTGATGTCATCTATTATTCTTTTACTTCTTTCACTCTCATTTGGTCATACATCATAATATAAGATGCTTGATTAAAAAAGCCTGATGCGAAATCTTTCTCGTACAAAAATTTATTGCCTGAATATTCGGTCTCTCCTATTAATCGGGAAGCTTCAATCAAATTATTCTTATATGCCAATTTTAATAAAAGGTCATAAGTCATATCAAATCCGCGTACCGCATATCTATCAGGTGTGTCACCAAAACGTCGACGATATGATTTTATGAATGAGGTATTAGTTGCTTCACGATATACGGAAGGGTAGGTAAAATTAAGGTTAGATAAATGCGCACCAGATATTACATCATTATCAAAAGCTTTGTTCTTATTGGTAGTGAACATTTTCACTGTAATCTTTTTTGAACTTACTTTTGGGTTTGAAAAGAGTTTAAAATAGAGGTTATACTCGATATCAATTTAAAGTTATCACTTTCAACAAATACCCAATTATCAGTAGTTTTAGATAGTAATCTCCCTAATTTCTTTCTATTTACGCCTATGTTCTTTTTTTCTTCCATCACTTCTGCAACTTTAGCTTCAGGAAACTTTGATAAAATAGAGTCTTTCGCAAAAGCATTCTTGAGGTCAGCTATAATAACAATATTCTGATCGGTCCTTTTTTCAAGTATATGATTTAAAATATGTTCTCGTAAAACGGCGTCTGACGTATATGAAAAGAAAACATTTTTTAAACTCACATCAGTCTCTGAGGTTATAGGAGCAACAATAGGTAACTTGGTAATTAGCCGCTCTGATGGCAACTTCTCTGAGCGATGGCACATCTAAAGGGCCAATTATAGCACTTACGTCTGATAAGTTCTCGTCTGATAATATTTCTTTGGTCTTTACTAAACTCAATTGGTTATCAAGCGTTTTTACGTTGACTGAGACACCTAACTTGGCAATGGAATCAATGGCTATTAAAGCTCCTGAGTACAGACTAAGACTTAGTTTAATATCTGTACGCTCCTGAATAGTTTTTTTGGTCTTTGATTTCCTGTTTACATCTACCAGATCTAAACGAAAAGGTAATATGAAAAGTAATTTAGGCTTGTTGTTTACATTAATACTATCCAACAAATTGATTTTATCGAGAACCAATGCATTTCGAACTTCAAAATCACCTGTTTGGGTTTTAGGTAATTTTAATACCATTCCTGCTTTCAGCCCATCTTTTAAATCAGGGTTAAGTTGTAGTATTTCTGTCCATGACATACCAAATTTACGGGTGAGTCTAAACTCATTCTGTTTAGGTTTTACCTCGTAGAAAATATAATTATCTGTATTGACCTCGCCAGTAGTAATCTTCTTTTCAGGAAGACGAATGACCATACCCTCTTTCAAACCATTATTTTCAACTATTTCAGGATTTAAACGTACTATTTCATTTGGTTCAATACTATATTCCCTACCCAAACTGTACAGTGTCATTTTAGGAGGAACGGTATACGAAACAAACAGTTCAGTTACTTGGTTCTGAACGCTACTACCTGCTATTTTAGGCATTCTTAATTCTTGCCCTTTCGCTAAATAATCTGTAGTTTTTGAAAGCTCAGGATTAAGCACCAACATACTATCAATGGTGATTCCGTATTTATGGGCAATACTCCATCTTGTTTCTTTTGGAGCTACTGTGTAGGTTTCAAAATCTTCTTCATTGATTGCATTTTCATCAGGTTTGACGCGTTTATACTTCGGGATTTTCAAAATCATCTTTTTCTGCAACTGTGCAGAATACAATTCTCGATTATAGCGTTTAATATCATTTTCAGTAATATTGTATCGTTTTGCAATACCGAATAAAGTTTCCTTTCTTCTGACTTTATGGGATGTAAAACCTATGGGTTCTTCTTGAACCTCGATCTTCTTTTCATCAGAACTTTTTATAATATCAGCTACTTTAGCTTCAACTATTTCTGGATCTAAAGGAATTACTAAAATAGTATTGGGCTTAAGGTCGTCCTGCCCCTGCTTTAATTCTTTGTTGAGTTTGAGAATACTGTGCGGTGTTACTTTATATTGTTTCGCGATACTCTCTACAGTTTCACCTCTTTTAACAGCATGTGTAAATGTAAACTTTTGTGCCATAGCCTTACAGCCCACTAGCACAAATAGTATAGATATAACTATACTTTTCAAAAATTGATTCATATTTATTCCCATTCAATAGTCGCAGGTGGTTTAGAGCTAATATCATATACCACTCTATTTACACCTCTGACTTTATTTATAATATCATTCGACGTTTTTTGCAAAAATTCATAGGGTAAATTTACCCAATCGGCCGTCATACCATCTGTACTTTCTACTGCTCGTAAAACTACACATTTTTCATAAGTGCGTTCATCGCCCATTACCCCTACACTATTTACGGGTAAAAGCATGGCTCCGGCCTGCCAAACTTTGTCATAAAGTCCCCATTCTTTCAATCCGTTGATAAAAATAGCATCCACTTCTTGTAAAATAGCCACTTTTTCAGGCGTGATATCCCCTAATATACGAATTGCCAATCCCGGGCCCGGAAATGGGTGTCTGCCCAATAATGTTTTATCTAATCCCATGCTTGCCCCAACGCGGCGCACTTCATCTTTAAACAACATTTTCAAAGGCTCTACCACTTTCAACTTCATATAATCAGGCAATCCACCTACATTATGATGACTTTTTATAGTTGCTGAAGGTCCGCCTGTAGCAGAAACCGATTCAATCACATCAGGATAAATCGTACCCTGTGCCAACCATTTTGCATTATCGACCAAATGCGACTCATCATCAAAAACCTCAATGAAAACACGTCCAATAATCTTTCTTTTTTTTTCAGGATTACTCTCCCCTGCCAATTCATCCAAAAAACGTGCCGAAGCGTCAACTCCTTTTACATTAAGACCCATTCCTTCATATTGCTTTAGCACCCCAGCAAACTCATCTTTACGTAAAAGACCATTGTTTACAAAAATACAATGCAGGTTTTCCCCTATCGCTTTATGTAATAGCACAGCTGCAACCGAAGAATCAACACCACCAGATAGGCCCAAAATAACTTTCTCATCACCTATTTGCTCTTTTAAACCAGCTACCGTAGTTTCTACAAAAGCATCAGGAGTCCACGTTTGGGCAACACCGGCAATGTTTACCAAGAAATTCTCAAGTAATTGTTTTCCATCTGTAGAATGATATACTTCTGGATGAAACTGAATTCCGTAAGTGTCTTCGCCTCTAAATTTAAAAGCAGCATTGGCCACATCATGGGTGCTTGCCAATAAAGTTGTGTTTTCAGGAAGTTCTTTGATAGTATCGGCATGGCTCATCCAGACCTGGCTTCCTTTATCTATATTTTCTAAAAACGAATTGTTAGCTTCTACATAAGAAAGGTTTGCACGGCCGTATTCTCTCGTATTTGATTCCTCTACATTACCACCGTTAAAATGGGCCAAATATTGTGCTCCATAACAAACACCGAGCAAAGGTTTTTTACCCTTAATTTCAGATAGGTCAGGATGTGGCGCATCATCTGCCCGAACCGAAAAAGGCGAACCCGAAAGAATTACCGCTTTATAGCTCGATACATCTTTTGGAGGCTTGTTATAAGGTTTGATTTCACAGTAAATATTCAGCTCGCGCACTCGTCTGGCGATAAGTTGGGTGTACTGCGAACCAAAATCTAGAATCAGGACTTTGTTTTGCATGGACAAAAATAGTGAAATCGAAAATTTGAGAACGCGTTCTTTCGAGATATTTGCAATAGGTTTTTAACAAGTGTTGAAATGTTAAAAAAAGAGCGCTTTTAGAACTCTCCCCTAACAAACCAATATGACATCCTTGAAGTTTGCTCAACTATAGCAGAACAGAAATTGATGCTGCCTTTAGTGCCTCGTTTGGGTCTAGTGATGGAAGTGTTGAGGTGGAATATGAAAAAGCTCAGGAACCACCCTGAGCTTTTCATCAAAATCAAAACTAACCTAAGCATATAAAACAGAGTTCCTCGATGCAATACGAGGAATTATACTAATTTGACTATAAAAGAGATTAAATTTTCCATAGCAATCGAGAAAAATTCAATTTTATATAAAACAACTGATAAATAGAAAACCCTACTTTTTATACATATTTTTTTAGAAAAATCAAATCTTTTATAAGAACGTATCTTGAGTTTTTCTATTTCCTAAAAAATGGCTCAAATTAGTTCATATTTCGTTACTTTCCTTAAATGTAACGATGCTATATTCTTCAAAAAGTGTTTTATCCGAACAAATTTTATCTCATTTTCGGTTAAAAACAAAAAGTCAAGATGAGTTCTAATTGTATTTGGATCATTGCGCTAAAAGAATAAGTACAAAACTTTCTAATACCTCTTTCTCTTATGCAGTTTTAATAACAGTAAATTCTCCCGACAGGGGTTGTAAGGCATTTAATAAAACAGGAATCAGATTTTTGCCATATTCTAAATATAATTCAGAAAAATTCAGGTTTCTCTCTTGAAGTGATTGTCCGGGAAACAATTCATTTTGAATTTGGGTCATACGCATTACATGATCTTTCAATTTTCGTTTTTGAGCCTTGAGCAAACGTTTTTCAAGGTAGGCAAGCCCTTTTTTTTGTTTGATTTCTTGTGCTTTTACAGCTCCTAAAAAAGAAGCATCTGTTTGTTCCGCTAAAGTATAAATTGTCTTGAACTGTTCTTCTAAATAATTTTTTTGCTGAGAAAAATCAATATCAATATTCGAGATACTTCGTATTTTTTTATTGATAAAACTATTCTGTTCTAAAAATAAATCCTCGACAGAAATATTCATTTTCTGCAACTTCCCACTTTGTTTCCCTGTAATTACTAAAGCGGAGTTACGAAGTAATATTATCGGAAAAGGAACATTCATAATATTGAACATAACTTTAAGCTCTAGCCAATATGCTAATTCGCCGCCGCCGCCTATGTAGCATAAATTGGGTAATATGACCTCTTGATATAATGGTCGGGCAATTACATTAGGTGAAAACCTTTCAGGGTGGGCTTCCAGTTCTTCTAGAATTTCATCTTTTGAAAATTCGATTGGGGTACCATTGACATAAAAACGTTCGTTCTTTTCTATAATACGTTCTCGAAGGCCACCGATCAAATAAAAATAATTGATTTCACGCGGATTCACCTGTATGTTATACGTATCTGATACATTTACTAAGTCAGCTATACTTTCAGATACTTCCTTAAATAGTGTATTTTCAAAAATATCTTTTTTAGCATACGGAACCATAAGCTTTTTCAAACTCTTATCATCCCCATCAATAATAACCAACCCTTCTTCACCAAAAAGTTCATTTGCCAAATAACGAGTAGCATCCCTTAGGTTTTCATGTTTTAAATAAGCATCTGTGAAGAGTTTTTTTAAGCTCTCAGCATTCTTACCAGTTCCTATTTGGTTTGCAAAAATCTCATAAACTTCTTCAAGTCCTTTGGTCTTTAAATGACCAACTGCACCTGAAGATTCTCTATTCCATTGTATTTTTTTTCCTTGAAAATTGAAATAATTGATTTCCTCAAAATCATGGTCTTCTGTTGCCATCCAATATATGGGCACAAAATTATATTTCGGATATTTTTTCTTTAATTCACGTGAAAGATTAATTGTCGATATAATTTTATACAAAAAGTATAAAGGGCCAGTAAATAAATTTAATTGATGCCCAGTTACCACTGTAAATGTAATAGGCTCTTTGAGTTGTCTAATATGATTTTCAGTGCTTTTAGGTACTTGAAATCCTTTATATTGATTTTGTAATGCATTGTACAACACTTCACGATTGGCTTCAGGAAAATGATTTGCTTTTTCTTCAATCTGAGCCTCAAAATTCTCCAAAGAAGGAAATCGATTATAAAAAGAGGAAAGTCCTTCTTTTTTATCCAAATAATCACAAATCAATTCTGAAAAATAACCAGTATTCTTAAAGGGTAAACAATCAATATCCATATAGTAACTAAAAAATCAGGGTAAATATAAAACTCTTGGTTTTTACATTTCCTAAAAATACGTTAATTACAAGAACAGCTTATCTACAACATACTAAATGAATGGACTTATACCCAAAATCAGATGATGGGTTCTCCATACAGATCAAAATCCGCAGCTTCAGTAATTTTCAAGTTTACAAACTCACCTTGTTTTAGGTAGTGTTTGGTTGCATCGACCAAAACTTCGTTATCTACATCAGGAGAATCAAATTCTGTGCGTCCAATAAAATGATTACCTTCTTTACGGTCAATGATACACCTATACGTCTGACCTATTTTTTTTTGGTTGAGCTCCCATGAGATCTGAGATTGTAATTCCATTATTTCATTGGCACGTTCTTGCTTTACTTCTTCTGGAACATTATCCTCCAAATTATAGGCATGTGTATTTTCTTCATGACTATAGGTAAAGCATCCTAGGCGTTCAAAACGCATTTCTTCTACCCATTTTTTCAGCGTTTGAAAATCTTCTTCGGTTTCTCCTGGGTAACCAATAATTAAAGTAGTTCTTATAGTCATCTCAGGAACCGCAGTTCTAAAATCTTGTAATAACTTTGTAGTTTTAGCTTGTGTAGTTCCACGGCGCATACTTTTCAAAATAGTATCAGCTATATGTTGCAACGGAATATCTAAATAATTACAGATTTTAGGTTCTCGTTTCATAACATCAAGAACATCCATCGGAAAACCTGTTGGAAAAGCATAATGCAAACGGATCCATTCAATACCCTCTACCTTCACCAAAGCTTCAAGAAGCTCTGCCAGATTGCGTTTCTTATATAAATCTAATCCGTAATAGGTTAAATCTTGAGCAATCAAAATCAACTCTTTTACACCTTTTGCTGCGAGTTTTTCTGATTCTGTCACCAAATCCTCAATCTTCTTACTTCGGTGCTTACCTCGCATAATAGGAATAGCACAGAAAGAACAGGGTCTATCACAACCTTCCGCTATTTTTAAATATGCATAATTTTTGGGGGTCGTGGTCAAACGTTCTCCAATAAGCTCATGCTTATAATCGGCTCCTAAAGCTTTTAGTAAATTGGGTAATTCACTCGTGCCAAAATACGCATCTACATTCGGAATCTCCTTTTGTAAATCTGGCTTATAGCGCTCACTTAGGCAGCCTGTTACAAAAACTTTATCTACTTCTCCAGCTTCTTTTTTTTGTACGTATTCTAAAATTGTATTTACACTCTCTTCTTTGGCATTTGCAATAAATCCGCAGGTATTAATTACAACTATATTACCTTCCTCTTCATGTACTACCTCTTTATCATTAGCACGCAATTGCCCCATAAGCACTTCAGAATCGTACACATTCTTACTACACCCTAGGGTTACAACATTAATCTTGTTCTTTTTGAGAGTTTTTGTACGCATAACTTTTTTTACTGGGATGCAAAAATACGATACGGCATGCGAACTACTTCTATTTCAGACGATTTCTTTATTTTTACCGTTAAACCATTACAACAAATACATATCTTATCATAAAAGCTCATGCCATGAAACCCATATCAACCATATTTACTTATATATTATTAGTTGTATATATATAGCTGCTCTAAGGATTTAAACAACGCTGAGAGTTCCATTGATAAAGTTGCGAACTTAGCCGGCTTATTTTCCGCCAACAACAACTAATGAGTGGGAAACCCTTTCTTTAGAAGATTTAGGATGGAATACAGATGCAGAAGAATCATTATATACTTTCCTAGAAGCTAGTGATACCGATGCTTTCTTACTACTCAAAAACGGACGGATAGTTATTGAAAAGTATTTTGGTGATTTCACTCAAAGTGATAATCATGTCTGGAATTCAGCTGGTAAAACCCTCACCGCAATGACAACAGGAATTGCGCAAGCTGAAGGATTGCTTTCTTTGAACGATGTCTCCGCAGATTATTTAGGAACTGGTTGGTCATCACTTACACCTGAGCAAGAACAAAATATTACCATTAGGCATCATCTTACCATGACCACTGGTTTAGACTATACTTTAGCCGACCCATTCTGTACCGATAGGGCATGTTTATCGTATAAAAATAATCCTGGTGATTTTTGGTTTTATCATAATGCGCCCTATACTATTTTAGATCAAATTATTTCTAATGCTACGGGCGAAGATTTTGAGGATTATTTCACTGCAAAAATCAAAAACAAAATAGGCATGCAAGGCATCTGGTTACAATTTGGGTACAACAACATTTATTTTAGTACGGCAAGAAGTATGGCCCGCTATGGTATTCTCAACCTAAATAAAGGTGTTTGGAATAAGGAAACTATTTTATCAGACACCATATATTTTAATGATATGATCAATACTTCACAAACTATGAACAAAGCGTATGGGTATCTTTTTTGGTTAAACGGAAAAGAGGGGTATCGTGTACCTAGTTCAGAATTAGAATTCGCAGGGCAATTAGTGCCCAATGCTCCTAGTGATCTCTATGCTGGTCTAGGTAAAAACGACCAAAAATTATATGTGGTACCCAGCGAGAAATTGGTTATAGTTCGTATGGGGGCAGATGCCAACCAAACACTTTTAGGGCCTTCAAGCTTTGATAATGAACTTTGGGGTAAAATCAGTGAAATAATCAACTAAGAATTTTTTCGATCCTGACTTTATTATTTTGGTTGAATTAGCATTATTTCTTCCAGAAATTGAATGGTTTCTCTTTTTACTGTCTCTAAATCTTTTGAAGTAATATGGGAAGTCATTACATGATCTTTCACTTCTGGGAAGGCCATCTTCCGTTTTAATTTATCATCAACCCCCAGTTGATTATACATTTCCAACAAAGCAGGTACGGATATTACATTGTCTTGTTCCTTCTCATTTTTATAATAATACCCTAAAAATGTAGGTTGTTTTACCTCAGTAAAAACTTTAGGCTGCATAGTTTCATCCATTAAAGCCTGCAAATGGGGCAATGCTTCCAGCCGATATTTGGTTGTCCAATATTTTTGTTTGATGGAGTCAGCTTCTAATTGATGGTAATCGCTTCCGGTAACTGCTTTGGCTAGTTGAATACCCCAAGGGCCCGACAATAGTTTTGCAGATTTATCATATAATTCAATATTCGGGGAGTACAAAAGTAAGCCTTCGATTTCGGGATGTTGGTAGGCTAGATATAGCGCAAGTGTTCCTCCCGTCGAGGTCCCCATAACAATCACTTTTTTACCGAGTTGTTTAACCACGGCCAAGGCCTCTTTAGCCGAATTGAACAATTCTGTAGCTGTCAAATTGAGCATCGCCTCATCTTCATAAAGTCCATGACCTGCTAAACGTGGCAGATAGACATTTGCACCATACCGCTTTCCTAGTTGTTCATGTAACGGCGCACCTTCTTCATGGCTAGCCGACCAACCGTGTAAATACACAAAGGCATATTCGGTTTTTTTAGGAATGGAATCGTACCAAACTATGCGGGATTCATTATCTGGTTTGATATTTGTAATGGCATCTTCATGCTGCTTAATATTATTCTCAAGTGTGACTAGATTGTTAGAAACCTCAGGAAGTACAGTACTTAAATCAGGTTTTTCAACCCTAGGTCCCAGAAAATAGATTACAACTAATAGAAGCGATAGAACTAAAAACCCTATGAAAAACTTTTTTATGAAGCGCATTTTAGAGAATTCATCAGTTTATATAATTTTTAGGCATCTTCCTATTTGGAAATGCTTTTTCATAAG
>QILY01000004.1 GCA_003232155.1 Maribacter sp. | reverse complement strand
CCTATGGGGTTGGTATGTATTAGATGGGTGGTTTCAAATGACACCTTGGTCCAGTGCTCATGAAACTGTTTTACGGTGAAAAATTTGTTTGTTTTCCAACAATAAATTACAACTTTTTAAACAGTTTTCCAATTTTAAAATACCCAAAAACATTGAACTCGTTTAAACTTTTTGTTTAGAACCGAAAATATTCGCTTTTTGTGCTCATATGAAGTCATTTTTTATTAGCATAGCATGGCTACGGTAGTCAAAAACGGCAAAATATGAGTGCAAAATGGAATATTTGCAGATACCTGCCTGCCGTCAGGCAGGAAAGAAAAAGTTTAAACGAGTTCATTAATAAAATCGACAACTTACAAAGAATTCAATATGTTTTTCAGGGGATGGTTAGGTAACTATCAAGTACACTTATAATGATAGTACAACCTTCAATAATCTCTTTTTTGGAAATGGTTAATGGGGGCGTTATCCTGATCGCTTTGGGTTCAAATAACAGCCAGAATAATATGAGTCCTTTTTCTGCACAGTTTAAGACTAGATAATTCACTATAGCCTCATTTTTAAATAGTAGGGCAAGCATTAACCCCTTGCCGCGAATTTCAGTAATATGTTCATGCTGAAGTAGTTCTCGAAATAAATTTTCTTTCTCAAGTGTCTCTGAAATGAGTGTGCTTTGGGTCAATTCTTTTAAGGTGGCCAAGCATGCCGCTGCAATTACTGGGTTGCCCCCAAAGGTAGTAATATGACCCAGTTTAGGATGTTCTTGCAAGCTTTCCATGATTTCTTTAGAAGCTGTAAATGCACCGACCGGTAGTCCAGATGCCATGCCTTTGCCCAGTACCAAAATGTCAGGTACACAATTATAATGCTCAAAAGCGAACAGTTTTCCGGTTCTACCAAAACCAGATTGTATTTCATCAAAAATTAATAGGGCACTTACTTCATCACATCGTTGGCGTACTTTTTGTAAATAACCGCTTTTAGGCATAATGAAACCAGCAGCACCTTGTATGGTTTCTAAAACTACCGCAGCAGTTTTATGTGTTATTTTTTGTAAATCGATTTCTGAATTAAAATGAATAAAAGAAACATCGGGCAATAAGGGGCGAAATGCGCTTTTACGTTCTTCATAGCCCATAATACTTAAACTGCCCATAGTATTGCCATGATAGGCATGATGTGCGCCAATAATTTGGGTTCGCCCTTTGTAGCGTCTTGCGAGTTTCATAGCGCCTTCAATAGCTTCGGTACCTGAATTTACAAGATAAGTGGTCTCTAAAGGCTGGGGTAAAAGTAAGGCTAAGAGTTTAGCGTAATCTACTGCGGGTTTTTGAATATATTCACCATACACCATTACATGTAGGTATTCTTGTGTCTGTTTTTGTATGGCTTCAACGATTTTAGGATGACAATGTCCTAAACCGCAAGCAGAAACACCGGCAACAAAATCTAAATGCGCTTTTCCTGATGTATCATATATATAACTTCCTTTTGCGTGTGATATTTCCATTGCTAACGGATGGGGTGTAGTCTGCGCTTGGTATTTTAAAAAGTCTTCCTTCATCTATGTTCCATATACCTACATGGCCTTAGAGACCTTGCAGAAATTTTCGAGATTTCGAAATTAATTTGCCTTAACCTTTTTAGCCTTTGGGCGTTTATTGGATTTGTCTATGGGAATAGGAATTTTATTCACGGGGTCATTCGGGTTTTGACTCCGTTCTTCCTCTTTCGCGTCAATATCAATAGGATTGTCGAGCCCTCGAATTATTACCAGTTCAATGTTATTATCATCTTCATCAAAAATATCATCTTTGGTCAATATGCGTTCATCACCACGCCAAATAAAACCTTTTAATTTTCTGCTGTTTTCAGGCAGATCCAACTCAGGGAAAATATCCCCGTCAGGGTTAACTTTAAACGTTAGGTTTTCTACATCATTATTGGCCATAGTAATACGTATAGAACTACATATAGTTTTGTTGATACCAATCAATTCTTGGTCATCATTGTACATATAATAAATGACCTCGGTATTTTTGACCAGATCTATGATTTTTAGTTCATTATCTATGAACTTGCCAAATAAGTCTTTTCCTTTTGCTTGATTGTAGCCTGTTTTACTTATGGTATCTAACGAAACAACAAACGCATTTTCAAGTACTTTAAGCGAATCTAGCTTTTCAGTTTTCAAATTTGAGATGAGATGAATACTATCACCGGTCATTTGGTTTTTGCCGTTCCAAATAATAGGGTTCCTGATAAGTTTGGTAACTCCTGTTTTTTCTTTGGAATGTATTGAATCGGATTTTCCGCTTAAATCGGTTTTATAAAATTTAGCATTTCGGAAGGCCCTTAGAATACGGTCTTCAGCTTTGCCGGTAATCATCAAAGTGTCTCCATGTATATATAATGAGTCTTGTTCTACCTCATTTACAGCTACTGCCCGTTTTGTAGCAAATAATGAGTCTTTCGCTTTCCACACTTCGGCATAGTGGGCTCTGACAATACTTTTGTTAATAGTGTCAATTACGGTAATATTATTTGTGGCAGAAGCAAATTCTGTAGCTTTATCGAAATATACGCTATCGCCATACATAATACGATCGTTATAATCTATTCGGGTATTTTTGATACCATAACCGCTTTCAATTTTAGTATCGTAAAATCCGCGTTCACAATATATTTTATAGGTTTTGCCCGTAATAGTCGAAGGACCGTACATATAGGCATTTTTTGAGGTCTCGTAATAATCTAATCGCTCGGAGTCTAAAATATATTCAGGGTTATCAATATGAACGCTTTCTAAAAACTGTAATTTTTTGATTTCCAAAAAGTACCTGCCAATTTCACTGGTCAATGTATTTGCGGAATCTACAACGGTGCCAAAATCTTGATAATAGGCTTGCTGGCTTTCCCTATCAAATCTTAACGTATCAGTAGTCAAAGTCATGTTACTGCTTTCTGAACTTCTGTTTTCTAAAACCACATTTTTCCATGCTTTTACTAATTTAGTATTACCATCATAATCAATTCTACCACTGACCATTTTAATAGAATCTCCTTGTTGCAGCCGAATATTGCCGCGAGCTTCCAATCGGTTTTCTTTTTGGTAAAAAACGGCAATATCGCACCATAAATCAGCCCCTTCATGTTCAAACTGTACTTGCCTGTCATCTTTACTAAAGATAGATGCCCCAGGTAGTTTTGCCTCATTTTTAGTGAAGTTTCCCCCGTGTACAATAATGATTTGCTTAGTTGATGTAGTATCGTTTTCTGTTGTAATCTGTGAGAATACCAAGGAATTACAAAAAGCTAATACTATCAGTAAAAGATTTTTTTTCAACTTTAGAGAATTTTATCCAAAAATAGGATTTTTAGTTGAGGGTTGAATTGGATTAAGATGGTTTTCTTTTGAACAGAAAAGGGCTTGTTACGAAATAACCTATACATTTTGTCTTGTTCTTTTGCACACTGACTTCGTTAAAAAACCTCGTTTTAGCTACGGCTATGCCCTGCCAACGCATCAACTCGCCCATAGCTTGCGCTATGTCGTGCCTTGTCACTGCATAAAAAATAGTGCCAATTCTGTACACTTTATTTCGTAACAAGCCCTAAGCGCAAATACTTATCGATGTATTGTCTGAGTTCTATCCGGACCTACAGAAACAATCTTGATTGGCACTTCCAACTCCTTTTCCAAGAAAGATATATAATTATTTAATGCCTTGGGAAATTGGTCTTTAGAAGTCATTTTTGTTAAATCTTCTGCCCAGCCATCCATTTCAGTATAGATAGGAGTCACATTTTGTTCCTCTATATTGTAGGGTAAGTGAGAAATTGTTTCTCCTTTGTACTTATATGCAATACAGACTTTTAATTTTTTGAATCCACTTAAAACATCACCTTTCATCATATTAAGTTCGGTAACCCCGTTTATCTGAACGGCATATTTTAGAGCTACCAAATCTAACCAGCCACATCTTCTAGGCCGACCTGTAGTAGCACCAAATTCATTGCCAACACGCCCCATGGTTTCGCCATCTTCGTCAAAAAGCTCAGTAGGGAAGGGGCCACTGCCCACACGGGTTACGTAAGCTTTAAAAATACCCTTTACCTCTTCGATTTGATTCGGGGCAATACCCAGACCGGTACAAGCACCAGCAGCTGTTGTGTTTGATGATGTGACATATGGGTATGTTCCAAAATCAATATCTAATAAAGAGCCTTGAGCACCTTCTGCTAATATTTTCTTTCCTTTCTTTTGCGCCTGAAACAAATATTCTTCACTATCGATAAAAGTCAATTGCTTTAATTCCTCGACTGCGGCAAAAAACTCTGATTCTAAATCCTTTAGATCATATTGAATATCAATATCATAAAAGCCTATCATCGCTTCATGTTTATTTGCTAAAGTCCTGTATTTTACTTTCCAATCGCTTAGTTCCAAATCACCAATACGCATTCCATTTCTGCCGGTTTTGTCCATATAAGTAGGTCCAATTCCTTTTAAGGTAGAACCTATTTTAGCTTTTCCTTTAGCAGCTTCTGATGCTGCATCCAATAAACGGTGTGTGGGAAGTATTAAATGTGCTTTTCTTGAAATTAAGAGAATAGCATTGATGTTTAAGTTGAATTTTTGAAGCGCATCTATTTCCTTCTTAAAAATTACAGGATCTATTACAACTCCATTACCAACAATATTCATGGCGTTTTTATGGAATATGCCTGAGGGAATTGTATGCAGTACATGTTTTATGCCATCAAATTCTAAAGTGTGCCCCGCATTGGGTCCACCTTGAAATCTAGCAATAATATCATAGTCTTTGGTTAATACGTCAACAATTTTTCCTTTTCCTTCGTCGCCCCATTGCAGGCCTAACAATAAATCTACTGCCATTTAATACTATTGGTTAGTGTTTTTTGTATCCTCTTTTATGTCTTGCCTATCAGCAGGTGGATTTTTTGTACCGTAAAAGTATAACGAATGGTTGTTTATGGTAATATCAAAGACCTCTTCGATAGTTTTTTTGATAGATTGAATGCGCGGGTCGCAAAATTCAACAACTTCGCCAGTATCGGTTAAGATAACATGGTCATGTTGGTGATCAAAATATGATTTCTCGTATTGCGCTTGATTTTTACCAAATTGATGCTTGCGAACCAACTTGCAGTCCAATAAAAGTTCTATGGTATTGTACAAGGTAGCACGGCTGACCCTATAATTTTTGTTCTTCATATTGATATAGAGCGATTCAATATCAAAATGCTCTTCGCTATCATATATCTCTTGAAGTATAGCGTACCGTTCCGGAGTTTTTCTATGACCGTTTTCCTCCAAAAAGGTGGTAAATACGTTTTTTACAATTTCTTGATTTTTACTGACTGCCATAACATCGTTTCTCCGTCAATTTACAAATGTACAGTTAAATTTTAATTACTCGAACTTCGTTTTATCAACATGAAGTGAACATTTAAAAAAGAAGGAAACTATTTTGCGTAAGTTTTTATATACGTGTAACCTTATCAATGCCACCAATCTGTTTTAAATTGGTCATCAGCTTTTTTAGGATCGAATTGTTTTTTACCACAACGGTAATACTGCCAGTAAAGGTGCCACCATCGGTACTGAAGTTTATATTCCGCATATCAACATGCATATTGCCTGAAATCATATCTGTAATCTCACTGATTAGACCTAAGTCATCAATTCCGGTCAGTTTTATTTCAGATCTGAACTCTTCTTGAGACGAATCTATCCATTTCGCGCTAATAATACGATACGCATAGTTTGCCTGTAGTGAAATTGCATTAGGGCAATTTTTTTTATGCACTTTAATACCTTCATTAACGCTTACAAAGCCAAAAACCTGATCACCAGGTATAGGATTGCAACACTGCGAGAGCGTATAGTCCAATTTTTCTTCTTCTTTACCAAAAACAAGCATATCAAACTTAGATGTGATTTCATCTTTGTCAATATCTTCAGGAATTGGGTTTCTCCTAATTTTATTCTTAAAAAAGCTGATAAAGGCATTGCTATATGAAGATGCAAAATCTTTAATCATTTGATTATTGATAGCGCCAGTGCCTATTCTATAAAAAAGGTCAAGGCTAGTCTTCAATTTAAAGAAAATGACCATTTTATTGATGGTATCTTCATTGAGGTTGATTTTTTGCGATTTTAATTTTCTTCGCAACACTTCTTTACCCTCAAGAGCAATTGATTTCTTCTCTTCGCGTAGTGATGATTTTATTTTGGTCCTTGCTCTTGCGGTTGTTGCATAATCTAACCAGTTTTGATTGGGTTTGGCTTGATTTGATGTAATAATTTCTAACTGGTCGCCACTATTCAAAGTTGTGTTAAGCGGTACTAATTTGCCATTTACTCTTGCACCACGGGTACGCATACCAACTTCAGTATGAATATTAAAAGCAAAATCTAAAGGCGTAGCACCTTTAGGGAGTGATTTCAATTCTCCTTTTGGAGTAAAAACAAAAATCTCTTTAGAATATAAGTTTAGCTTGAACTCTTCCACAAAATCAACGGCATTGGTACTTGCATTTTCTAATGCTTCCTGTAGTCGATTGAGCCATATTTCAATACCTTGCTCTTTTTGGTCGCCGTGTTTGTACTTAAAATGGGCCGCATACCCTTTTTCAGCAATTTCATGCATACGCTCACTGCGAATCTGGACTTCAACCCATTTTCCTTCTGGCCCCATTACGGTAATATGTAAAGCTTCATATCCTGTAGACTTTGGAGAAGATATCCAATCACGAAGTCGAACAGGGTTTGGAGTAAAATGATCAGTAACGATAGAATAAATTTTCCAAGCTAAAAACTTTTCGTTTTTTATATCGGATTTGTAAATAATCCGAATAGCAAACTTGTCATAGATTTCATGAAAAACTACATTTTGGACCTTCATTTTTTTTCGGATGGAAAAAATAGATTTCATTCGCCCTTTAATCGTATAGTTTAGTTTTTCTTTTAGTAATGATTTGTCTATAGTATTTGAAAAAGAATCAATATACGCTTGTTGTTCTTCTTTAGAGCCTTCAATTTTCTTATAAATATCTTGATAAACTTCTTGCTCGGTATATTTTAAACTTAGATCTTCTAAATCGGTTTTAATATTATAAAGCCCTATTCTATGGGCAAGGGGCGCATAAATGAACAATGTTTCAGAGGCCATTTGAACTTGTTTGTGTTCAGGCATTGAGTCCATGGTCAACATATTGTGGTACCTGTCAGCAATCTTGATAATAATTACACGAACATCATCATGAAGGGTAAGTAGCATTTTTCTATAATTCTCCGCTTGCTGCGAAGTGCTCATATCCTTTTTTAAATGTGCTATTTTTGTGAGTCCGTTAACTATTCTGGCAACGGTTTCACCAAACATACGGTCAATATCATCTAAAGTGTAATCGGAATCTTCAACAACATCATGAAGAAGGGCAGAGGCAATTGACGTGGCATCAAGCCCAATTTCAGAGGCAACAATTTTAGCTACGGCTATAGGATGAAAAATATAGGCCTCACCAGATTTTCTACGTTGTTCTTTATGGGCATCAACGGCAACCTCAAAAGCAGAACGTATCAGTTTTTTGTCATCATCTGACAATGTCTGATAGCTTATACGAAGCAACTCTTTATATTGCTTGGCAATTTCCTTATTTTCTTTTTCTATAGCTGCCTGCGTCATTGTATAATGAAATTACCACAATCTACTTTAGTACGCAACAATAATCATGCCTATGGTAACTGTTAATAGTTATGTTGCAAGTAGGTATTGTTTACTGAGTTTTTGATAACGGTGATTGTTGTAAATTTCGAATACGGGCAATAAGTGGCGGATGGGAATAATGCATAAAAACATATGCAGGGTGGGGCGTAAGATTGCTCAAGCTGTTCTTTGATAATTTTTTTAACGAGGTGATCAACGGTAGTGCCGCAAATGTATTTTTAGCATAATCATCTGCTTGGTATTCAAATTTACGAGAGAGTAGGTTCATGGCCAGCCCCGTAATTTCTGAGATAGGACTGTACAAAATTCCAAAACCGATCAAGGCAGCATGAAAACTTGCTTTTGATACACCTATAGCCAATGATATTTCAGGATTATTGATAAAGATGGATAAAATAAAAAGTGTCAACCCTGTCAATAAAATAGATGTTGAAAGATTAAAAATAATATGGTTTCTTTTATAATGACCTATCTCATGTGCTAATACGGCTACAATTTCATCTTCTTCTAAATCTTTGATTAAAGTGTCATAAAGCGTAACCCTTTTTTCTTTACCAAAACCTGAGAAATAGGCATTTGCTTTGGTAGATCGTTTTGAACCATCGATTACAAATATGTTCTTGAGGTCAAAACCAACATTTTTAGCATACCCTTCAATCTTACTTTTTAAACTTCCTTCTTCTAATGGTCTTTGTTTATTGAATAAAGGTACGATCAATTTACTGTAAAAAAGATTCATAAAAATCGTAAAAAAAGTAACTAAACCCCAAGCATAAATCCAAAAATAAGTCCCTGCCCATTGAAAGAACCCTATGATTACGGCGAGGAGAACGCCTCCGATCAGTAGCATCATCAACCATCCTTTTAGTTTATCCATAAAGAACAATTTTTTGGTCGATTTGTTAAAACCAAAACGTTCTTCAATAACAAAGGTTTTGTAATAGGAAAACGGAGTAGTGACTATATCACTACCTATCATAATAATTCCGAAGAATAATAAAGCCATTAGAATAGGGCTTTCTGTATAATTTCTTGCAATAGAATCAATCCACTCAAAGCCTCCTAAAAACAAAAAACTTAAAGTCAATAGTAGAGAAAAGGTCGAGGTCAAAATACCAAACTTGTAATTGGTCTTTTTGTAGTCTTGGGATTTTTGATATTCGGTTACATCAAAAACATCATTCAATTCTTCGGGTACAGGATCCTTGTAGCGTTGGGCGTTTAGGTATTCTAAAATGATTTCCATCAAAAATTGAAGAATTAGGATAGCGATGATGATATAAAAAAGAGTATTCAAATTGTCTGGTATTTATGATATTGTTAGTTTCAGGTTTCATATTTTAGGTTGTTGGTATACAAACTTGAAACAATAGAAACTAGAAATTAAAGACCACGTTGTCGTGTAGCTTCAAAGATAAGTATTGCCGCTGATACTGATACGTTCATAGAATCAATTTCGCCC
>QILY01000211.1 GCA_003232155.1 Maribacter sp. | reverse complement strand
CGACAATACGGTTTACCACACGTTCTGCCATTTTACGATAGCCTGTGAGTTTTCCTCCTGCAATACTTATCAATCCGCTTTCTGAAGTAAATGTTTCATCTTGTCGTGAAAGTTCTGAAGCTGATTTTCCCTCTTCATGGATCAAAGGTCGTAAACCTGCCCATGAAGAAATAATATCATCCACCTCTAAATTAATCTTTGGAAACATATTATTTACAGCCGATAGTAGATAAATAGCATCTGCTAGATCAGTACGTACATGGTCTTTATCTTTATTGAAATCTGTATCAGTAGTACCTACATACGTTATTTTTCCTCTTGGAATAGCGAACATCATACGCCCATCAGGAATATCAAAATACACCGATTGCTTTATAGGTAATTTCTCATACGGAAATACCAAATGAATTCCTTTAGTTAAATGTAACCGCTTTCCTTTTTTAGAATTATCAGTACTTCTCAATTCATCGACCCATGGCCCAGCAGCACTAATTACATATTTAGATTTGATCGTAAATTCTGTGCCTGAGACCTCATCTTTGATTTTTACTCCAGAAATAATTTTAGTAGTATATACAAAATCTTCAACGGTAGCATAATTCAAAGCTTGGGCTCCGAATTGTAGACTGGTCTTAATATTTTCAATAGTCAAGCGAGCATCATCAGTTCTGTATTCAGCATAATAACCTGCCCCGTTCAATATTTTTTTAGGTAAAAGGGGCTCCAATTTCATTGCTTCTTTCTTTCCTAGCATCTTTCTTTTGTCATCGCCGGTTACCTGCGCCAGAATATCATAAACTTTTAGACCTATAGAGGTCAGCCATTTTCCGTACGACCCATTTTCAATAAGAGGTAATAACATCTTTTCGGGAAGCACTAGATGGGGTGCCAATTTATGAACAATTGCACGCTCAGAACCTATTTCTTTTACCAGCCAAAAATCGAATTGCTTGAGGTAACGAAGACCACCATGAATGAGTTTGGTAGATTTACTACTGGTACCCGATGCAAAATCGTTTTTTTCTACCAAAGCAACTTTTAGTCCACGGGAAGCTGCATCTAGAGCAATTCCTCCACCTGTAATCCCTCCACCAATAACTACTAGATCAAACGTTTCATTTGAAAGTTTTTCAATGGTTTTTACCCTGTCTAGGTTTGAGAATTTTATGTTTTTGCCCATTAGTTTTATTTTCATTCCTGCCTTTTGTCTTCGCTCGGGATAAACTTTGGCAGGAACCTGTTTTCACTTACAATTTTGTTTTTTTAGCTCTTTAGAGCTGAAATAGATTTTCTAATGCATAATCGGGTCTACCTAGCATCTAATGCTCTTCCCAACCTTTGGTTCGCTCTACTGCTTTTTTCCACTTTTTATACAAACGCTTTCTTTTTGCCCTATCAAAAGTTGGCTTGAATATTTTATTTATTGGGCGGTTTTGATCTATATCTTCTTGCTTCCATAGGCCTATTTGAATACCTGCTAAATATGCAGCACCCATTGCGGTAGATTCAATTACTTCAGGACGATGGACTTCAGTATCTAAAATATCTGCTTGAAACTGCATTAAGTGATTATTGGCACATGCACCACCATCAACTCTTAAATTCTGTAATTGAATGCCTGAATCATCTTCCATAGCCTTTAAAATATCTTTGGTTTGGTAGGCCAATGATTCAAGCGTTGCTTTAGCTAAATGAGCTTTGCCTGTATCTCGTGTTAAGCCAAAAACGGCCCCACGGGCATACATATCCCAATACGGTGCTCCCAGACCTGCAAATGCAGGTACCACATATACTGGGTTTTCTCCTTCGATAGTATCAGCTAATGCTTCCGTTTCTTTCGCTTCTTTTATTAATTCTAACCCATCTCTTAACCATTGTATGGCTGCACCTGCGATAAAAACACTTCCTTCTAGAGCATAATTAACTTTGCCGTCTAAACCATAAGCAATGGTAGTTAACAAACCGTTTTTAGAAAATTGGGGTTTCTCTCCGGTATTCATTAACATAAAACAACCTGTACCGTAGGTGTTTTTTGCAGTTCCTTTTGTAAAACAGCCTTGCCCAAATAATGCAGCTTGTTGATCACCAGCTATACCTGTAATTGGAATTTTAACCCCGTCAATTTCATAATCGCCAAAATGGTAGGCCGAAGGTTTTACTTTTGGCAACATATTTTTAGGTATACCTAAGGCATTCAACATTTTATCATCCCACTTTAGATTTACAATATCATAGATCATAGTGCGAGATGCATTGGTATAATCGGTAACATGGTTTTGTTTATTGGTCATATTCCATACCAACCAAGTATCTATCGTGCCCATAAGTAAATTGCCTTTTTCTGCACTTTCTCTTGCACCGGCTACATTATCTAAAATCCATTTTACTTTAGTTCCTGAAAAATACGAATCGATTACCAGCCCCGTAGTTTTTCGTACATGCTCGGTTAGGCCATCATTTTTTAAATCTTCGCATATATTGGCGGTACGTTTATCTTGCCAAACAATAGCATTATATACTGGTTTGCCTGTGCTTTTGTCCCATACCATTGTAGTTTCACGTTGGTTGGTAATGCCGATCGCTTTAATATCGGACGCTAAAATATTTTCTTTTTTGATTAACTCACTTAGCACGCCAAGTTGTGATTCTAAAATTTCTTCTGCGTCATGTTCTACCCAGCCTGGTCTCGGAAAAATTTGTGTGAACTCTTTTTGGACCATTCCTTGTATTTTTCCTTCTTGATCAACAAGTAAAGCTCTTGAACTAGTGGTTCCTTGATCTAAAGCAATTATATATGAATTTTTCATAGGCTGAAAATTATAGTTTTATAATAAATTAATTGTAGCGAAAAGTAGCATAGAATTTTATCATAAAAATGGGTCTTTAAGTTATATTATCAAAGCGAAAAAATTACTCTACAGTTATCATAGCCTTCACCTCATTTCCGAGGGCATCAACCACAGTAATTGTATGTTTTCCGATACTAAGAAGCACTCCTATTTCATGAAAAATTTCAGTTTGTGAAATGAAGGTATCATCAATATACCAGTAGACTTTAGTCTCAGGTTTCGCATGGGCCAATTTCAATACCAGTTCATTGGTGTTACCTTCAAAATTCTTCGTCAATGATATACGGCTTCCATTTTTAGGGTATATAAACTCCATTGGAACTGCGCTTGTACTTTTACAATCATTTCTAAATATAGGTAACGGTTTGTATGTAGGGTGCGATTTTTTATAGTAAAACTGCATTAAAGGGGGTAATACAAACCAAGACTCTGATATTACATTTGATAAGTCAACACATGAGGAATTTACTTGAAACTGCCTGTTTGCATCTAAATGAACCTTTTGATGGTAACTACATGCTTGTACATAGTTTTGTTTATTAGGGATGGATATAGTTTTGACAGGACATATATCTGTGGCCAGGTAACCACTTTCTGTACAAACATTAATCTCTACAAACTCATCTAATGGTTTTTGAAACCAATCGCTTTTAGGAAGCACATCAAAAACATCGAATAAAATAGGAGCGGCACTAGATACACCAGTTACATTTGGCCTACCCTCTCCATCTGCATTACCAACCCAGACCCCTACAATATAATTAGATGTTACGCCAATAGCCCAAGCGTCTTTATTGCCAAAACTAGTACCTGTTTTCCATGCGATTTCTTTACTACTATCATAAAACTGCCATGATTCATTGCCATCGGGGCGGTTAGCCTCTTTCATAGCTTCAAAAGTGAGGTAAATACTCGCCGCATCAAAAACAGTTTTTTGAGTAGACTTACTGCCAAAATCAACCCTTTTATCCGCTTTTAAAATAGGGTCTACAAATTCATTAGTATAATACTCACTTGATGATGCATTAAAATGATTTACGGTAGATGCTAAATTTGCATAGGTTTTACAAAGATCCCAAAGGTTACTTTCTGCCCCGCCCAAAATCAGTGTTAATCCATAATGATCTGCTGGTTTGTTCAGTCCACCTAATTTAAAAACATCTAGTTGATCTCGAAATTTATCTAATCCGTAAGATTGTAATAATCGCACTGCAGGAATATTTAAAGATCTTGCCAATGCATTTCTTGCCTGTACGGCACCACTATAATCTTCATTAAAATTCTCAGGCGTATAGTTTGCAATTTGAGTAGGCACATCGGCAACAAGCATATTGGGCAGTAATTCACCTGCATCTAACATAGACGCATAGAGTAGTGGCTTTAGCGTACTACCCGTACTTCTATTGGCCTGCACCATATCAACATCTTTTTGATGAAGATCATCGGTTTGCGTATTTCCTACATAGGATAATACTTTTCTAGTATGAACATCTAAAACCAAAATAGCACCATTGTGTACTTGATTTTGTTGTAAACTTTGATAGTGTTTTTGTAAAATAGAGTTTGCATTTTTCTGTACATTTTCATCTATAGTACTTTTTATACGTTGCCCTTTATTTCTCTTAGCTATATACTCGACCACATGCGGAGCTATTTTTGGCAGAGGATATGGTTTTTGAGGTAATTTTTCCAATAGGGCAAGTTCATAGGTGGTACTATCAATATGTTTTTGAGCTACTAATTTTTGAAGCAATCGATTACGTTTTTTTAATAATCTAGTTTGATTTTTCCCAGGATAAATTAAACTTGGGGCATTAGGCAAGACGGCTAATGTTGCAGATTCTGCCCAAGATAATTGATGGGGCCGTAAACCAAAATACCGCCATGCAGCCACGTCTAAACCTACTACATTGCCACCATAAGGTGCGTGGCTGGCATATAATTTTAAAATTTCTTTTTTCGAATGGCGTAGTTCAAGACGTGTAGCTAAAACAAGCTCTATCAATTTTTCTATATACGAACGCCTTTTACCTGCTCTTGATAACCGAATAACCTGCTGTGTAAGTGTACTACCACCACGAACTGTTTTACCTACAGAAATATTTGCCCTAATCGCTTTGGCCATGGAAACGGGATTAAAACCCGGATGCTTATAAAAATGGGCGTCTTCAAACTGTAATAAGCAAGTTTCAAATTTAGATGGGACACTATCAATAATAGGAAACCGCCATTGGCCATCATCAGCAATTTTAGCACCAAGTAAAGTACCTTGTTTACTTTCTACCACTGTGGCCGTTGGTGTGTTGAATAATTGTTTTGGAAGGCAGAAGTAATAGGGAATTATTAGAATAGCTAATACAATTAACTTTTTGGGGTGGCTTCTTAAAAGGTCTGAAATCCTATTTATCAATGCTATTTATCTTATCATGAACTTTTCTCAAAATCATACTCCCGCTCTACCAAACATATGCGAATCTTATACCATGTATACCAATCTTTAATGCCTTTTTGCTGAGCAAATAAATGGTCGGTATTTGCTTTCCAATTGGCTATCGCCTCTAAATTTTTCCAGTAACTCACTGTAATATTTATATCTTCTTTAGCACTTTCTATAGCAATAAAGCCTGATTGTTGATTAGCCAAATTTTCCATTTGTTGGGCCATTTCTCCATAGCCATTGTCACCTTCTGTCCGAGTTGAAGTGAAGATTACAGCGTAATAAGGAGGGGCAATTTTCATTTGAAATAGTTTTTTAGTCCTAATTAGTGTCTGGTCGGAAATACAGCAAAATCAGAAAAGTCTTTTTTTGCGATAATCCAACTTTTTTTTAATCGCTTGATGCTTAGGCATCACCTCATAAAAAGTAAGTTGAATCCTCATCAAAAACAGTTCTTTTCATAAAATTCGTCTATTTCCGACCAGACACTAATTAATATATTCCTTATCTAAAAAATAACCAACAATTGCCTCTTTCATAAGAACTGATTGTTCTCCTGATTTTAAAGGCGGTAATTCTTCTTTTACCGTATAATGTGGCCAACCATCTTCATCAAAGAAATTAAACTCATAATACCCGTATGGCTCTAATAAGCGACATATGGCAATATGCATAAGATCTAGCTTATCATCTTTCTTATATTTTCTATGATATTGTCCTAATTCTTGTACACCTACTAAATAAATAATAGCATCTAGTTCAAGTAGGTCTCCATCAGCAAACTGATTTGATAGTTTCTCAACTAATCCGTTCCAGCGGTCTTTTAATTGTGTATCTCTTAACATTTAGTTTGGGTAACTTTAAAAAGGTTCGGGTTTACACCCCTAAAGTCTCTTCAAAGGGGGCAGTCCATAATTCAACTCTTTAACTTAAATCAAAGGTACAAATCAAAGTTCTATATTTGCTAAAATGCATAGGTTATGAGTTTTTTAGATATCATTTTAGGGCTTTTACTTGGTTACGGATTGTATAAAGGCCTTAAAAATGGATTTTTCGTTGAACTTGCCTCTATTGTAGCATTGATCGCCGGAATTTTTGGGGCTATTCATTTCTCATACATTGCTGGCGGTTACCTTTCACAAAACATGCAATGGAACGAGCGTTACATTAACCTGGCCTCATTCATTATTACTTTTATAATGATTGTAATGGCTATTCATTTTGCAGGAAAATTATTGACTAAAATTGCCAATTTTGCAATGCTGGGATTGGTTAATAAAATTGCTGGAGGTCTTTTTGGAGTATTAAAAGTAGCCATAATATTAGGGGCAATTTTGGTGTTTTTCGAACGGGTCAACTCTTCAGTTGGTTTGGTTAAAAATGAGGCCATGGAGAACTCCATACTTTACGAACCTGTAAAAGAAATTGGGGCCATTGTTTTTTCTACGGTTCTAAAAGACGAAGATGAAGATGAGTAGATTGTGGTAAATTATAACACTTAGAAGAGGAACGTATTATAAGTATTTAGCGTACCGAAATGTGAAAGTAAATATATAAAAATAACACATTGTTATTTTTATATACCATTTTGTTATTGTACATTTGTAAATGTCAAGATAAAAAAAATAAAGCATAAATAAGCCAAATGTAAAAGGCAATAATATGTAAGGCTATAAAACAAGTTTTATGACAACAAAGACAAAAATTAAGCAAACAGCTTTTAGGTTTGATGAAGAATTATTAGCACTAGTTAAAGAAAAGGCAGATGCTCAAAAACGAACTCTTAATAATTACATCGAGATTCTATTGTTAAAAGACGTTGGAAAAATTCCCAATGAAGAAACTAAACTAGCTATAGCAGAGGTTATGAGTGATAAAAAACTTGAAGAAATAACGGATATTGATGCCTTTATGGATTCTTTATGACAAGCAAACATGTACAAACTTGTAATATCTACAAGATTTAAAAAAGATTTAAAAAAGATAGCTAAGAATCCTACCGACAAGAAGCTTACTACAGGTATTTTAAAAGTGTTAAAGAAGAATGGTGTTTCAGGTATTCCCAAAGAAATGAAACCTCATAAATTAAAAGGGAATTATAAGAATAATTGGGAATGTCATATCAGACCAGACCTATTAATAATTTGGTACCAAGTTGAAGCTCCAAATATCATCAATTTAATTAGGATAGGTTCTCATTCTGATTTATTCAAATAAAATATAAGTAAACGATGGGTGCAATACATCAAGTGGGTAATATTAAGATTCAGTATCTGCCAGCAGCAGATCGGATAAAGATAATTCCTGAAAACGGAACAATTTATTGGACCAATAGTTTTAGCGTTGTTCGAAGAGAATTTAAAAAAAATCAGGGGAAACAATTATCAATGTTCAAAGTCTAAATAAACGATAGTCACTCGGCAACAACTTCTACTACATGTTGTTTTTTGATAATAATATTAAATTTAATTATACAAATATGACAATATTATCGTATATTAGTAGTTCACTATATGGCTAGTATATCATGACCTATATATATGATTTGGCGAGTAATGACCTTATCGAAGCAGAAATTGTATTAGCTTCGGGCAAGTTGCCGCTTAAAAAAGATGGTTGGAAGTTTGATTGGAACAAATTAATAAAGGAGAAAAATAGTGAAACGTATATTTTAAGATTAAAAAAATCCACAAAAAACATTGAAGGCATACTTCAGTTAAAAATGGAATACGGAATGCTTATTATGGAAGTCATTGAAATTGCTCCCCATAATTTAGGCTCCTCAAATAAACGTTTTGATTATGTCGCCGGCTGTTTAATTGCCTTTGGGTGTAGACGGAGCTTTAGTCTTAAAGGACCGTATAAGGGTTTTTTAACGTTCACATCAAAAACCAACTTAATTGAATTGTACAAAACTAAATATGGCGCAAACCAAGCTCTAGGACAACGAATGTTTATAGATGATATTAATGGATTGAAACTTATAAAGAAGTATTTGAATTAAAATTTAGAATGATGAAAAATCTAAGAAATACACAAATTTTGACAGATAGAACCAAAGTTGGAACCGATGAATTCAACGAATTTCAAGCCATTCTATTGAATAAATCAAAAGAACGTTCTAAAGAACGAAACAATCTGATTGAGCTAATGGCTCTTAAATTCAAAATGGAGGATTATTTGCGTTCAGATGGTAAACAATCTCTATTGGTTGGCGACTTCCTTAAAGAGTATTTGGCTGCATTCGAGATAAGACAAAATAAATTTGCTGAGTATATCGGAGTTAGACCTTCTAATCTAAGTAAATTGATAAAAGGAGAGCGTTCATTAAATCATGAACTAGCTCTTGTATTTGGTAAAATATTTAATAATAATCCAATGCTTTGGCTTGATATTCAAGACAAAAATAAATTAGATGAATTGTCTAAATCGAAACGAAGTGAAATCAAAAAGTATTCACTTAAGGATTTGATTAGCCAATAACCAAAAGTCTAAATAAACAATAAAACAGGGGAGGAGCTGGAAGTCGTCAGGGAATTTACATCAAGGTCCATCGAGGATATCGAAATTAAAACGGAAAGAAACGAATTTTGGCAAAGTCAGATAGATATGATTATTGCCTACTATAAGAACCCGGACAAAGTAAACCTATTTTAAGATTTAACGAACTAGAAAAGTCTAAATAAACGATCGTTTAAATGAACTCAAAGTGATAATTAACAGGAATACTTAAAAAGGCCAGGAATGGGTGACTAGAAAAATCTATTCACT
>QILY01000116.1 GCA_003232155.1 Maribacter sp. | reverse complement strand
ATTTTGATTGGTTACTTTTGTAAACGAAATACTAAGGTATCAAATTGTTACATTTATAAAAAAACAGACCATATAAGTTATGAACAAAACAATTTTCTTAACGGGAATTATATTTGGGGTATTAGCAGTAGTATTAGGTGCATTTGCCGCACACGGATTGGAAAAAGTATTGGATGCCAATACTATACAAACTTTTGAGACTGGTGTAAAGTACCAAATGTACCATGCACTATTTTTATTAATACTCTCAAATTTGACAAAATTACCTGAGAAAAGTAAAAAGTGGGTGTTTTATATAATAGTAACAGGAATTCTATTTTTCTCTTTCTCAATTTATGCATTGGCCACGAATATCCTTACTACATTTGATTTTAAAAATATAGCATTTGTAACTCCGATAGGTGGTAGCTTACTTATTGTAGGATGGATTATGTTGGGATATCGATATTACAAGCTGTTAAACTAAAATATCTTCTTTTTAAAGGGGTGAAACTTATTATTTTGATAATTTTGCACTACTCATACTTAACTAAATTTTAAAAACTAACAAAAATGGCGCAAACGATTTCGTTGGACAATTATGGTATACGGGCAGATACCATTCATTACCAATTGTCATCTGCTGAACTTCATGGTATTACCTTGAAAAAAGGAATGGGCAAAGAATCTTCCTTAGGGGCTTTGGCCGTTAATACTGGTGAATTTACTGGAAGATCACCCATGGATAGATTTATTGTAAAAGATAAAATCACCGAAGATAAAGTTTGGTGGGGTGCTATCAATATTCCATTCGAACCTTCAAAATTTGATGACCTATACGATAAAGTTATTTCGTATTTGAATGAAAAAGAGCTTTTTGTGAGAGATTGCTATGCCTGTGCAGATGCAAACTATCGCGTGAATATTAGGGTAATTAATGAGCATCCGTGGAGCAATATGTTCGCCTATAATATGTTTATAAGGCCTACGAACGAAGAACTAAAAAACTTTGACCCAGAATGGACGGTTGTCAGTGCCCCTGGTTTTATGGCCGATGCCTTGGTAGATGGTACAAGGCAACATAATTTTGCCATCTTGAACTTCACTAAAAAAATTGCTTTAATAGGTGGCACAGGCTATACTGGTGAAATTAAGAAGGGAATATTTTCAGCGCTTAATTTTATTCTTCCAGTATTCAAAAATACATTGCCCATGCACTGTTCTGCCAATGTAGGCAAAGATGGTGATACAGCTATCTTTTTTGGACTTTCAGGTACCGGAAAGACCACATTGTCAACCGATTCCAGCCGTAAACTGATTGGCGATGATGAACACGGATGGACTAATGAAAATACGGTGTTCAATTTTGAAGGGGGTTGTTATGCCAAGGTGATTAATTTATCTGCAGAACAGGAACCTGAAATTTATGCCGCAATTAAAAAGGGAGCTATCCTTGAAAATGTAATTATAGATGATAATGGTGTTATTGATTTTGAAGACACATCCATCACACAAAACACACGTGTAAGCTATCCTATTTACCATATTGAAAATATACAACAGCCGTCCATAGGAAATAACCCAAAAAATATTTTCTTTTTAACAGCTGATGCTTTTGGGGTATTGCCTCCCATATCAAAACTGACACCTAGTCAAGCAGCCTATCATTTTATCTCAGGGTATACGGCAAAAGTTGCAGGTACTGAAGCTGGGGTAAAAGAACCTATTCCGTCATTTTCTGCTTGTTTTGGTGCTCCGTTCATGCCTTTGCACCCTACTGAATATGCTAAAATGTTGAGCAAAAAAATGAAAGATAGCGGAGTCAATGTTTGGTTGGTGAATACAGGTTGGACAGGTGGCCCTTATGGTGTAGGTACACGAATGAAATTAAAGTATACCCGTGCTATGATCAATGCAGTCTTAAATGGTGATTTAGGTCTGTATAATTACGAGGACTACCATATTCACTCCGTATTTGGAGTGGCACAACCAAGAGAATGCCCTGGGGTACCGACGAGTGTACTAAGTCCAAGAACTACTTGGAATGATGATGAGGCGTATTATACTACTGCTTTTAAATTATCGAATGCATTCAGAGAAAACTTTAAACAGTTTGAATCGTATGCCAGTGAAGAAATGCGTAGAGGTGGACCACAACGTTATGCGTTTTAACCCAGATATTTCAAAAACAGCGTCTTAGTTTTGCTATAAAATAAAAAGCTCTGAAATAATTTTCAGAGCTTTTTTATAGTCAAATTGGTATTATAATGTATACCTCATCAATAGAGGTGTTGTTTTATTTTTTATTAGCTGCGTTAATGTACTTCTGCAACGCCATTGTCATTGAAGGTGCTTCAGGTGTTGGTGCTTTAATATCACATCGTAACCCAGCTTGTGTGACAGCATCAACTGTTGAATTTCCGAAAACGGCTATTCGTGTCTCATTCTGCTCAAAATTAGGAAAATTCTTCAGTAATGACTCTATTCCCGAAGGGCTGAAGAATACCAAGACATCATAATAAACTTCTTTTAAGTCTGACAAGTCACTAATTACAGTTTTGTAAAAAATACCTCTTGTCCAATCTATTCCCAATTTGTCTAATGTCTCAGGAACGATAACCTTCAAAGAATCAGAAGAAGGTAAAAGAAATTTTTCATCCTTGTACTTCTTGAACAGTACAACCAAATCAGGAAAATTCATTTTACCAACATATATTTTTCTTTTGCGGTAAACCACATATTTCTGTAAATAATAGGCGACAGCTTCAGACTGGCAAAAATACTTCATGCTATCGGGCACTTTAAAACGCATTTCTTCGGCAATTCTAAAGAAATGATCAACAGCATTTCTACTGGTAAGTATAATGGCAGTGAAATTATTAAGGTCTATCTTTTGCTGACGCACAATTTTAGCATCAACCCCTTCTACATGAATAAAGGGTCTAAAATCGACTTTTACCTTTTCTTTATCAATCAGTTTTGAATAAGGAGAGTTTTCCATCTTCGGTTCTGGTTGAGACACCAAAATCGTTTTTACTTTCATAAGTTTCAATCGTTTAGATAACTTCCAATAATCACAAGGGGTGCGATTTCGAGAGCGCAAAGGTACAAAATAAAATAGAAGAAATTTTCGGTAATGAATTTTTGATGATTCCTCAACATGGTGGCCAAACCTATTCCGTTTATGAGTAGAATCAGCAAAAAGGTTACGTAAACCACAGTTTTTGAGTCTTTTAAAGTATAAGTCAAGATTACATTGGCAAGAAACATAATAATCGAACTGTAGTTTAGATATGATAATTTCTTGAAAATAAGCTGACCAATAGTCTTATTCGAACTGAAAATAAACCCATTGCCTAATTGCAAGAATACTTTAAGTACCAGAAATAATACTAAGAACCTCATTATTACAGGATATAAATAGGGATCCATAGTACTACCGCCTTTTGGGCCAATCAGTATTTTTATGGCCAGAAATATAAAAAGCGAAAAATTAATAACTTGAAAAACTGTAAAAAACACATGAAACCAATTCATCAATTTTTCTTTCTTGTTGTACATAAAAATGTACTTGTTGTTGAAGGGTAGAATAATAAAATTTAGAAAACGGGTATAAAAAACGCTTTTAGCGGCTACCATTAGTAGAAGACTTATTATGATAACTATGGTAATCCAATCGATAGAGTCAATATTTCTTAGAATAGGTTCCATTAGTCAAATTTAATGCTTGAACTATTAATTGCGAAAGGCAAACCATTTTCAGAAATACTTATTTTAAAATACCCTGGGTTTTCGATTGTTGTTTTCGGAAGTCGAAAGTTGAAATACGTTGTATCTTTTGACTTTAAAGTCGAAAGTGTTGAATCGACAGCTGTTAACGACATTGGTTTTGTTTCGCCATACTGCTTATAATCATTTAGATAGACTGCCCCAAACTTGATTTTTTTTAGGTCAACATCAACATTATAAGGGTTGTAAACTTTTAGCAAATGGTCTTGATCGGTATTAAACGGAATAGACTTAGCATCTATAGAGCACCTCAATTTACGAAACGACTCAAAATCAGTAATATATTTTCCGTAAGATTCACTGCCGTTGATTCTTTTGAAAATGATATTTCTTTCAGGAATGAACCTAGAAACATATAAGATTTTTTTGTGCTGTACCTTAAGTTCAGAATCGTCAATTGTATATTGGTTTTGCCTGTAATGTATATTGTTTAATGAAAAGGTAGTGTTTCCTGAATAAAAAGCATACATAGGGGCTTTGCGATATGAATTTTCAAAGACTACAGGCATGTTACCAGCTTCAGATTGTATTAAATCTGCCCATTCTTTGTTTCCATGGGTTTCATAAAAAAGGGGTATTAAAGGCTTATGTATCAATCCTAATCGGGCATATGAGAGTAGTATTATATTTATAATACCTAGGGTATAGACCCATTTTCTTAGGGCTTTATTCTCTATAATATAGTTGAACACGATAATGGCCAAAGGAATACAAATGATAATGACCCATTGGGTTTGAACTCGTTTGCTAAAACTTGATATAAAGAAGAAAATGACAATACCATAGGTAAGAAATAAAAGGGCTTTTGTGAATTTGTCAAAAGATTTGGTCTTAAATAAAATCCAATAGACCAAAGGAAAAGTCAAACCAAAAATGGCAATTAGGTTCAAAAAGAAACCTAGGGTGAATTTATTAAAATTATAAGCTTGGTTAGGGCGTTCAAAAAGGTGATATTTTATCGAAACAAAATCGTGTTCATACAGCCAGAAAAAGTGAGGTGTATAGCATAGTAAAGCAATACATACAGCAACCCATGCGAATTTATTTGTGAGCAGTTTTAGATTTGATAGGAGTACAAATAGAATGACCAATACCGCATGGTACTTGCTGTACATTAAAGCTGCCATTATAATACCCATTAATATTGCAGGCCATAGTGACGGATTGGCGATAAATTTTTTGTAAACCCATAAGAAAAGTACTGTGAAGAATAGTAAGGGTGTATCGGGAAGCGTAAAAAATCCATATGCATTTATGAGTGTCATTGAAAAAACAACTACAAAAAAGTGCACAACATAATCTTTTTTCTTTGGGTTGTCAACAAGGTCCCATAATACAATAAGCATTGTCACTGATAATAGGCAGCTCATGAACCGTACCCCTAATTCCCCATCAAAAAAGAAACTACTGAGCTTGATCATCCAAGCTACCATAGGGGGGTGGTCAAAATACCCCCAATCCATCTTTTGGGCATAGTACCAATAGTAAGCTTCATCAAAAATGAGTTCTGTAAAATGGGCTTGAAGAAGATTGATGGCCAAAAGGGCGCCTAAGAGGTATAAAAAAAGTCTTGGCAGTTTCTGAAGCATTTGAAAAATTTAATTAGTGTCAAAATTACAAATTCTATAGGTTATGCATCGATATAAAAAAATCATAAATCACAAAATGTCATTTTTCAGCAGCTATTAAAACACTATTTTTGTCAAAATCGAACTAAATATATGTCTGACGGCTTAGTCATCATTCCTACTTATAACGAGATTGAGAACATTGAGGATATCATAGAAGCGGTCTTTGCACTGAAAACTAGTTTTCATGTACTTATTGTTGATGACAACTCACCAGATGGTACTTCAAGTTTTGTAGAAAAAATGCAAACTAAATTCGCCGATAGGTTGTTTTTAGAAGTTAGAAAAGAAAAATCAGGATTGGGTACGGCATATATTCACGGTTTCAAATGGGCGATTGCAAAAAAGTATGACTACATTTTTGAAATGGATGCCGATTTTTCACACAGTCCGCCAGATTTGGAAAGGTTGTATAAAATCTGTAAAAATGGTGCTGACGTAGCAATAGGTTCACGCTACAAAAAAGGGGTGAATGTGGTCGATTGGCCTTTGTACAGGGTTTTGTTGTCATACGGCGCCTCATTTTATGTAAAAATGATAACGGGTATGCGTGTTCATGACCCCACAGCGGGCTTTATATGTTATAAACGTTATGTTTTAGAGAATGTGAACTTAGATTCAATACGGTTTGTGGGCTATGCCTTTCAGGTAGAAATGAAGTTTAGGGCGTATCTCAAAAATTATAAAATAGAAGAAATATCCATAGTTTTTAGAGACCGTGTAAAAGGAAAATCTAAAATGAGTTCTTCTATTATTAATGAAGCTATTTTTGGGGTTATAAAAATGAAGTTGAGAAGTATGTTCGGAAAAAATGCATTTTAGGTATGGGAAAACTATTGATAAAAAACGCCAAATTGGTCAATGAAAACAACATTTTTGAAAGTGATGTTTTGCTTCAAGACGACCGTATTCAGAGAATTGGTAAAGATATAACCGATGTTGATGCTAAAATCATTGATGCTGCTGGCAAATATTTATTGCCGGGCATAATTGACGATCAAGTACATTTTAGAGAACCGGGCTTATTACATAAGGGAGATATTGCTTCTGAAAGTAGAGCGGCATTGGCGGGTGGTATCACTACGTATATGGAGCAACCGAATACGAACCCGCAAACGACTACCATAGAAAAACTAGAAGAAAAATTTCTTATGGGCAAGGCCTCTTCTTATGCTAATTACTCCTTTTTGTTCGGCGGGACAAATGACAATTTAGAAGAACTGAAACGTTTGGATAAAAATGCCTGTTCAGGGGTAAAATTGTTTTTAGGATCTTCTACCGGAAATATGTTGGTAGATGATGAGGTAGTCATTGAAAAAATATTCAGAAATACCGAAATGGTAATTTCTGTCCATTGTGAAGACGAAGAGACCATAAAACGAAATTTGGCAAAATATAAAGACCAATACGGTGATGATATTCCTATAAAATACCATCATTTAATTCGTAGTGAAGAAGCCTGTTATTTATCTTCGTCCAAAGCGATAGCTTTGGCAAAGGTTACTGGCGCAAGGTTGCATGTTTTTCATTTGTCTACTGGAAAAGAAATGGATCTATTCAGAAATGATATTCCGCTCGAAGAGAAAAAAATAACGGCAGAAGTATGTATTCACCATCTATGGTTTTCAGATGCCGATTATGATACGAAAGGCGCTTTGATAAAATGGAACCCTGCAGTAAAAACTACTGATGATAGAGCAGCGTTATGGAAAGCTCTGTTAGATGATCGTATTGATGTAATTGCTACTGACCATGCGCCGCACCTTTTAAGTGAAAAAGATAATGTGTATACGAAAGCACCATCTGGCGGACCATTGGTACAACATGCATTGCCCGCTATGTTAGAAAAATATCATGAAGGCATTATTTCATTAGAGAAGATTGTTGAAAAGATGTGTCATAACCCTGCAAAATTATTTCAGATTGAAAAACGAGGCTATATAAAAGAAGGCTTTTATGCAGATCTTGTACTGGTCGACTTGAATAATACTTGGAAAGCCGGTGCTGATACAAATGCATATAAATGTGGTTGGTCTCCTTTTGACGACTACACTTTTAGGTCAAAAATATCACATACTTTTATAAATGGACATTTAGGGTATGAAAATGGAAACTTCTCTACAGAAAAAAAAGCCATGCGATTAACTTTTGATAGGTAGCTATGAAAAATCTGTGTATACTATTGTGCTTTGTTTTTTTGTGCTCTTGCGTACAAAAGCTTATAGATGAGCCTGATAATTTGATTTCAAAAGAAAAAATAACTAATATATTGTATGACTTAGCTATTTTGAATGCTGCGAAAAGTACCAATTCAATTATTTTAAGAAATAATGATATTGAACCTATGCAGTTTCTTTTTTCAAAATATAAAATAGATAGTATTCAGTTTGTAGAAAGTAATAGGTATTATGCATCATTACCTAAGGAATATGAGAATATTTATACAGCTGTTAATGAGAGATTAAAAAGTGAAAATAAGCGTATGAAGGGTGCGAAAAAATCAATTGACAGTCTAAAAACAATAGAGCGAAAAGCTAAGCGTGGAGTAATTAAAAAGAAACCTAAAAGTGCTATTAAAAAGGGGAATGATTCTCTTGAATAAATTTTTCGCAAGTTAATTTGATACTATCTTCTATAGGCTCAAATTGAAAATTCAGTTCATTTTTTATCTTTCGATTGTCATAGATTTCACGTTGCTTTAGTGACTGAATTGAATTTTTGGTGATGCTCCGCCCTCTTTTAGTAAATAAATTTATTAATTGGTCACCTATTCTTCCTATCTCTAATTGCCAAAATTTCAATTTTTTAGCGGGTATGGGCTTTCCCAATCTTGGTGCAATGAGAGCTAAGATTTCATGAAAAGTGAGATTTTCTGAAACAGCAATAAAGCGTTCATTTTTTATGTGTGAATCCATTAACTGTACTAGCATTCGCACAACATCGTTTACGGCTATAAAACCTGTGCCGCCGGGCGGATAATATTTGTATCCTTTATTTGCAGTAGTAAAGAATGTTCCGCTACCGCTACCCCAAAAACCAGGGCCTATAATAACTCCTGGGTTTACTATAGCAACAGGTAAGCCTTCTTGTGATGCCCTCCATACTTCCATCTCCGCAGCATATTTTGATAGAGCATACACATTGACATCCTGAGAATCCCATTCATTTTCTTCAGAAGCAATTTGTCCGTTCAAACTTTTTCCAATAGCTCCAATAGTACTTACGTAGCACAATTTTTTGATACTATGGGCAATGCACAAGTTGACAATATTCGTTGTTCCTTCTGTGTTTATTTTTAAAAGGCTTTGGTAATCATTGGGGTCAAAAGAAATAAAAGCGGCAGCATGATATACATAATCGACGTTTTCAAAAGCAGTTTCTAGAGAAGGTATGTCGTAGAGGTCAGTCTCGATCCAATCTATTTTTTGAAATAGGGCCGTTGCATTTTGAGTATAGTACCCAAAGACTTTTTCAACGCGTTTTAAATCACTTTTTTTTCTATGGATGGCTTTGATGGGAATATTTTTTTGAACCAAATGCAGCAAGAGATGAGCACCTACTAATCCTGTACCTCCTGTAACTAAAACCATATATCAAAGTTAGGGAATAACTTGAATAATTTCCTTTCATAAAGAGCTAAAAAGCGATAAATTTCCTTTTATATTTGCAGCATACATTTTAAAACAAAAATAGAATGGCTTCAAATTTTGTAGCGGAATTGAAATGGCGAGGAATGTTGCATGATGCAATGCCGGGTACTGAAGAACATTTGTTGAGTGGTATGCAATCTGCATATTTAGGTATTGATCCTACAGCAGACTCTTTACATATAGGGCACTTGGTAGGAGTTATGATGTTGCG
>QILY01000288.1 GCA_003232155.1 Maribacter sp. | reverse complement strand
AAGCATCGCCCATTACAAGTGCCTTGCCAAAAGCCTGCCATGGATAACATTTTATGGTGCCTAAATTGCCCACAGGGTTGGCAAAAAACTCCTCTTTATAATGGGGTATAAGCGGAATAAGGCTTGGATAATATTCTTCAAAGAAAGCCGTCACCTTTTTATCGGTATCTAAATTGTTGAACCCGATTTCAGTTTCAAAAGGATGGAACATTGTAAGGGTAAAACTATCATCTAAATTGGGCAGTGCAATTATCATAAAGTCGCCTCTAGGCCAAATATGTAACGCTTCTTTCTCAATTTTCCATTTCTTATTTGCTTCGGCATGTATACTTAGTTCTTTATAGCCATGGCGAAGAAAATTTTGCGAGTAGTTGAATAATAATTCTGATGTATGGGCCATCATATTTCTTCTTACAACCCATCCGTACCTATTATAACTGTTCCGTTATCGGTCTTTTTCCCACCGTATGATAGATACTCAATTCGAGCCTCCTTGAGGTTTACATTCGTTACCGGGGAATCAAAATAAAGGTCGATGTTATCATATTCCCCAATTTGATTCAGTAATAAAATATTCAACCCTGGCCTTGATACCGAGTTGATATAATCTGTTGGACGCCCACTATACGGAGAAAGAAATTTTTCACCTCCTAAAGGATGTATCAATCGTCCTTTCATGGGAATGGTTTCTTTTAAGACCTTATCTTTTAGGCCAGCAACCTGTAATGCTTTTAAACCTCGGTTTGACAAAGCAAGGTTAATTGAACGCCCTGCACCTATAGTACTTTTCCTCATGTCAGAACGCTTTTCATAAAGCGCAATGGCATATCCTCTTTGTGCTAAACAAATGGCAAGTAAGCAGCCACATAAACCAGCTCCAACAATGATTATTTTCTGTTTTTCTTTCACGAATCTTAATTTGCTTGTAGCGCTGTTTTTAAAATAGTGTAAAATTTAAATACATCTTCATAAGAATTGTACATAGGTACAGGGGCAACTCGAATTACATCAGGTTCTCTCCAGTCAGCAATAACGCCATTTTCTGTAATTTGATCGAAGATTTTCCTATCCGTATTTTTTACTTGAATAGATAGTTGCGAACCCCTTTGGTTTGGGTCTGAAGAAGTAACAATATGAATAGCATTATTACCAAGGGTATTTACCAAATATTCTAAATAGCCCGTTAACGAAATGGCCTTTTTACGTAGTTTCTCCATCCCAATCTCTTCGAATATTTTTAAAGATGACCAAACCGCGGCCATTGCCAAAATTGGCGGATTGCTCAATTGCCACGCTTCAACACCAGGGCTTGGTTCAAAAGCATCCCTCATCTTAAATCGAGTTTCTTTAATATGGCCCCACCAGCCTGTAAATCGTGGTAAGTCTTTGTTATTCGCATGCCTTTCATGAACAAAAGCACCTCCTGTACTACCAGGCCCGGAATTCAAATATTTATAATTGCACCATACCGCAAAATCACAGCCCGAATCATGTAAGTTCAAAGGCACATTACCGGCACCGTGCGCACAATCAAAACCTACCTTGCAACCCTTTGCATGACCGTGTTCGGTAATTTTTTTCATATTGAAGTATTGTCCCGTATAGTAATTGGTGTTTCCTAAAAGGACTAAAGCAATATCTTCGCCTTGGGTATCGATTGCATCAAGTATGTCTTCTTCCCGCAAACAAGTTTCTCCTTCCCTAGCCTTTAATTCAATGAGACATTCTTTAGAGGAAAGCCCATGGAACTTGATTTGTGATTCTACTGCATATTTATCCGAGGGAAAAGCATCGGCTTCAATAAGAATTTTTTTCCGTTTGCTTTCTGGTCTATAAAAAGAAACCATCATCAGGTGTAGATTGACCGTTAGCGTATTCATGACCACCACTTCAATAGGTTTTGCACCAACAACCTTTGCCATGGCCCGTGTCAAAAACCCATGATAGGGCATCCATGGGTTCTTAGCTTCAAAATGCCCTTCAACACCAAGATTTTTCCAATCTAATAATTCTTGCTGAAGCATCGCTTCGGTAGCTTTTGGTTGTAGACCCAGAGAATTTCCGCATAGATACACAAAAGGTTCTCCACTTTTTTGCACGGGCAAATGAAACTGCGACCTGTATTTTTTCAACTCATCTTTTTCGTCCATTTGCCTTGCATAGGCAAGGTTATTTTGAAATTCTTTTACCAGCATTTATACTTTATTTTTAGCTAAAACCCGATTCTCAAATTTCTCTTTTTCATCACCACAAAGCCATTGAACTACATTATCATACCAAATTTCATCATGTTGCTTTTGATTAATAATACCTTCTTCTATCGCCAGATCAAGTAGTTTACCTGGGTATGAAGACTGTCGCTCGCTTTCCATTTCACCTAAAGGATAAGGATCGTCCAAGCCAAGTAAAATCTGGTCCGTTCCTTTTTGACGGCGTACCATAAGCTCAAAAGAATATTTATCGTGTACCAATGTGTCAAAGAATATATTTGGATGACCAATTGCTTTACTAGGCCTAGTTTTTCCTTCAAAAAGGTCAGGACGGCCATCAAAACCCTGTGTTCTTCGGCCTAGATTAAGGTGGCTTAATTGTCCGCCATGGGCAAAGCATACACGTATGTTAGGATACTTTTCATACAAACCATCCAAGGTATAAAAATGGTAGGCATCGGCACACTGGGCCAACATCCAAACTAAATGAAAACGCCAAGCGGTATTTTCTATATTGATAAATTTTTCACCGTCATAAGGATGAATTTCGATAGCGAGTTTATACTTGTTCGCCAATTCAAAAATTGGGGCGGTCTCTACATCAAATATTCCACGCCAAGTTCCTACGGAATCCATATAATGTGTTGGCAAACAGAGTACTTGTAAACCTAGCTCTTCAACGCAACGTTCAATTTCCCAACAGGCACTATCAATAAACCCTGCATGCACTACAAAACCACATGTGAATTTGGTAGGGCAATCATGCTGTACTTTTGCATTAAAATCATTTTGAAACCGTAGCGCATGTTTCATTTCTTGAATTCGCAAACCATTTCCGTAGAGTTGCGAAAGATTTAATACCACTGCATGGTCAATTCGATTGCGCTCCATCCATTCGAGCTTTTCATCTAGGAAAAAACTAGAATCGGTTACCGGACGTTTCCAGTTTTTCTGAAGCATATATTGCCTATCCTCATCTATCCAAAAAATTTCCTTTTCTTTTAAATAAGAAGGAATTTGTTCCGGATACGGAAGAAGGTGCGAGTGACCATTTATTCTAAGATGTGACATATAAATTAAGTTTTATGGCATTTGTTAAGAAGGTGCCTGCATTTTAGTACCACAAGAACCACAAGTTCGCAATGCTTCGTTCGAGTAGAATTTATCAAAAATAACGGGCATATCGGTTTCTATATTCTGTAATACAAAAGGTTCTTCATAAAGTTTGGTATGGCATTTTTCACAAAACCATGCCAAGCTATCTTCCATACCATCATCTCTTTTTTGCTCAATAACAAGACCTACCGTATTTGCTTTACGTTGCGGGGAATGGGGAATGTTCGGAGGCAAATAAAAAACTTCCCCCTCTTTGATTTCTATATCTCTCTGTATACCATCTTCGACAATCTTTAAAATAATATCGCCTTCTACTTGATAGAAAAATTCTGGTGTTTTGTTTAAATGGTAGTCTTTTCGCGAATTAGGCCCTCCAACAATCATAACAATATAATCTTCATTATAGATTGCTTTGTTGCCCACGGGTGGTTTTAGTAAATGTCGGTTGTCGTCAATCCATTTTTTGAAATTAATAGCGGATGGTAGCTTTCCCATAATTGGTTTCTTTAAGGTTTAATACTAATCATTTGGAGGTAATTTTATTTCGTATTGTTCCGAGAATTACCTCTTTCAAATTAAGCTAATTCTAGATGAAATAAAAACTTAGTTTTTCTTTGTTTCGGATGGCAATTGCAGCAATTTGAAATTCTTATTAAATTACTGATAATCTAATAGCACCTAAATTTTCAAAGCGCCCCTCTATTTTATCACCTTGATGAATATATTCTGCGGGAGTTGCCGCTCCTGCTAAAATAATTTTTCCCGCTTCTATGGGCTCGTTATACTGGAAGGCCATTTTAGACATCTCAATTAGCGCATCAACAGGGTTGCCCAGAATAGCATTTGAATTGCCTTTTTGGACCTCACTTCCATTAATTAATAGTGAAATACCCAAATGATTTACAGGAGTATCGGCCGCATGCCATTTACCTAGTATATAAGCAGATGAAGAACAATTGTCGGCTATCACATCTTCTAATGAAAATTTAAAGTTTTTATACCTAGAATCAATAATCTCAATAGCAGGAGCGACTGCATCAAAGTATTCATGCACATTTTCCGATGTCAGTAATTGGTCTATTCGCTTACTTACCCGAAAGGCTATTTCAGGTTCAGCCCTTGGATGAATGAATTGATCACTATGTAAAACTCCATTATTCTGAATAGTCATTGCGTCAGTAAGTCGCCCCCAAATGACATTTTTCAAACCCATTTGTTCCATCTTCGCCTTGCTTGTGAACCCTAATTTGTAACCTATTAGTTTTTCGCCGCGCCCCAAACGCATATCAATAGAAAGCTTTTGAATGTTATAGGCGTCTTCCAAATCAAAACTGTTCGCTAGGCTTAACTGCGGAATTTCTTGTGCAGATTTCGCTGCTTCATCTACTAAAACTGCAAGATTATTTATAAGCTGTTTCATATATTGAAACTAAGTTTTATTTTTTGAAAATAAACTTACTTTTTTTTTGCTAGACTGCCAAATAAGTTTCTTGTTGTAGTAGGTATAATTGATTGTTTGATGTGAAAATTGGTTGTAGTAAGGCACGGTAAATTAGGTTATACGGTTATCCTTACTATCTCACTCATAGACATTGTGAATTTTCGTTTTCTAGTCTTTTTACCTGTAGATAATAGCCTTTTTTGTAGTGCAGGTTCAAAAACAATACAAAAATCATCGATAGAACAGAAGATTTCAGTGATTTTATTGGTAGAATTCATAAGCAGAATATTCTTTAATATACTGAATGTCAATACTTTAATATACTAAATCTTCTGCTTTTTCCGTATTAAAAAATAGAGGTTCTTACGTCGAACTCAGGTTAAAAGCTTTTTGGAAACCATTTTTTCTTTACCCAAAAGTTGAATTTCATATAATAATAGATAAGGTTCACTGGCCATGACAACCAGTACATGCCCTTGACGTGCATATAGGGTTTAATCTTAACTAGATAGTGAAAAACCTTTTCTGGTGATTTTAGAAATTTCTTTAAAATGGTGATTTTAGAAACCTGTAGTTGATTAGGGCTATAAACTAGACCCACTTTGTTTTTACCAATATTTTGGTAGAACCCTTTTGAGAGGTTGTTTATAAATTCAACCATCTTTTTGTTAGTGAGTATTCCGTTTCGCAAGGCCATATAGGTCATATAATCTTGGGCCATTTCTTGCGAATAATCTATAGGTCGTAATGCTACGAACAACTTTTCAAATTCCAACAGCATATATTCTTGTATGCTTTTTATGTAGGTGTCAAAAACATACTTTTCGTTTTCCTCGTGAAATTCAACGGTTTTTGGGGCATTGTTCAACATTGTATACCCAAGCGTGCTACCGTGAGGTGCTCCAAGAAGCTGTTCGTAGAGTTGTCTATTGGCTTTTAGAATATCGTCAGAAACACCGTGACTTGGATAAATTGAAAAATTCAGACCATACCTCTTGGTGTCGGGCTGAATGTCGTATATCGCTACAAGGCCAATATAGTAGCCCGTTACAGGAACCTCTTTTTTCAAAAAATGGTAGATACATTCTTGCATGGTACCGCCCCACCCCACATCTACCAAGGCCACACCTTCTTGCTCAATGTTGGCCTCGAACGCATACAGGTAGTTGGTAAAGGCTTGCTTTTGATTTATGCGGTTTATCTCGTACTGTTCTATAAACAGACTGTTTTTTCGCAATTCGTGCATAATGTCCGAATAGAATATATTCGAATAAATCTTGTCCGGTTCAGCACCTAGGTCGGCAATTAGTTCAATTTTTATTTCCTCTTTAAAGAGGAACAAAGTCAATAATTGCCCAAGTGACATTTGCCCGCCCATATTACCGAATGTTTTGAAATCTTCTTCGGGAAGAGGTCTCAATGCAATTAGTCGGGCCGACTGTCTTGAGGCTTTTAAGTAGTGGGTACGTATTTTGTTTATACCGGTAAATTGATTGAGCTCTTGATAAAAATCAAAAAGTTGTTTCAAGTACAGACCTTCCCTAGATAAGAAGAAAAGGTTGTTCACACGGTCTTTACGGGCCTTGAAATATAGCCTTTCGGTGAAAAAATAAAAATGGATGATGTATTCACTAAAGGGATGCCCGCTTTTTCCACAGCGCGTTTCTACTTTTGAACAAGCCTTTTTAAAACTAGTTGCATCATTGCCCATAAGATTACGCTTATTACGGAACTTATGGGAGAGGTGTTTTGTGTGAATACCTTGAATGCCATATTTGGCAGAATTAAGGATGTCACTTTCCCTATTGTCACCAATCATAATGGTTTCTTCGGCCTTTGAACGGGTCACATCAAGAACGTACGGGTAGAGCGAACCATCTTCCTTACTTTTTGTGACAGAGCAAGAAATAAATATATCATCAAAAATATGAGACATCTGATGAAAGTCCAGTATTTTGCAGACTACCTCTTTCGATAGAAAAAAGTCGGAAACAAGATATATGCGATATCCTTTTTCTTTTAAACTTGATAGGCCTGCAATTAATTTCTCATTTTTAAACTGTACGGAAATTTCTGAAATATAGTCGGCCTGTTCAAATAATCGCTTAAAAGCACCAAATTGGGTGTCGGCAAGAACATCTGTATTCAAGAGCCTTTTATAAACCTCTTTAATAAGTGTTTCATAGGGCACTTCAATTCCTCTAAGCTTATGTTTCTTTGATAAAAATGCAAGGGCACCAATACGTATGGCGAAAAGCTCGTCGGATGGTATGCTCATACCAAGTTCTCGAATCAAGAACTTGCTCCATAGTTTTATAGAATAATTTGGATGAACCGTTCTGTGAACCAAAGTATCGAAAAAATCTGTAAAGACAACTTTACACGAAGAGGTGTTCTCAATCTTTTGAACTAAGGTTTTCAATTGGGACTTTGGTTATTGAATCATTAAAACTTTGAGTTATATTTATCGTACGAACATCATAAAAGATATCGGTGATCGCTTATAGTGTTTCAAAACTTGGGGCTGTTTTAAATTCAACTGTAAAAATACATAAAACACGTTGAAAAATACGCAAAATATACGATGAAAGTTGCTTTTTAGACTTTTAAAATCAAAAAAATATTTAAACCCGATTATGCATTAGAAAATCTATTCCGGCCTTAAAACAGCTTCAAACCAGTCACTTCGTTGAGTTTTTTGATTTAACCATAGCAGTGCTATGCTGAAACCAATAAAACTTCCTGATTTATTGCTGTTTATACCAATATGACTATAAAATAAGTCACAGAAAACGAAGTTGCTTTTTTGTTCTATGCTGCTGTGATCGATGTGCATAGCCTAAACTACGGAAATCATGAACAAGAAAGTAGAATGAAAAATGAACGAGTTTGAATGAGGCATTTTATAGTCATATTGGTAGTAGAACCTCATAACGAAGTTCTAATGCATAAATCAGGATTAAAACTTTATGGGTTTTTCCAGTAAATACAATTGAAAAAAAGTTTTTCAGCTTACGCCCAATTCTGAAAATGAAGAAATATAGCCGTGGGGAAGGTATTCTTGTTTTAAGTAAGCGTGTGCATTAGAGTGTATGTTCAAGCCATGATCCATTAGGGCAATGGTCTGCCAGCCCATTCGTTTCGGCGTTATAAAATCTTTTTTATAATTATCGGCGATATAGAGATATGAATCGAGATTGAATTTTTCTTCTACAGCTTTAAAATTTCCTTCATTTGGTTTTTCAGAGCCGATTTCTTCTGAGATTACAATGTAATCAATGAAGGCGATTATGCCCAATGCCTCGATTTTGTTCATTTGGGTTGCTTTTCTGCCATCGGTAATGATGGCTATTTTTGCTTTTTTATCTTTTATTTTTTGGAATGTTTCCAAAACCCCTTCGAACGGTCGAATATGGGGAATATGGTTACGATACTTTGAAACAAGTTCTGGTTTTGGAACCTTGTATCTTGTTGAGATATATTCAAAAGCATCTAGTTTGTTGCGGTAGAGCGAAAATATACGAGCGAAAAATTGTTGCCAGGCATTGGGCTCCAGTTCTTTTGCGAATTCCTTATAGGCCGATTTCAAATAATCGATTTCGTTGTACAGGGTATCGTCCAGATCAAAAACGATTACGGTATTTTCATCAACTTTTATATCCATGAACTAGAATTTCATCATCGTAGCGTATCATTAGCAGATTGTCTTCCCAGCAATCGAATTTATCGTCGATTTCTTTGTTCAGCATATATTCTTCGATAATCCATTTTGGGAAATTGGCCCCTGCCAAGTAGGATAAGGGATACCCTCCACCAAACCTTGGGTTGATTTCGATGCCATAAATATCCGATCTTGACTTGTGTTTGAAAAATTGGGCGGTCAAACAGCCAACCGCACCCTCAATGTAGCCCAGCTTTTTTTTAATATAGGGAACCAGGTCATTGTTCATGGTCAAGGCTTTATTGACCTCGCCATCCCTAATCTTTATCCTCTTTCTGGGTACGGCGCATTTGAGTTTATAGTCTTTGCCATAGTAGAGGTCACAGGTAAATTCATCATATTCACCATGATCCAGATACTGTAAGAACATTAACTTTTCATTTGCGAAATGATAATCGGTCAGGTCTTCTTTGGCCTTTATCAAATAGGTGTCCACACTTCGACTGCCATCTATGGGTTTAATGAACATAGGCAAGGTATAATCGCTTTTGCCGTACTCTTTGGCGATAGCAATGCCATGTGATTCGAAGAACTCGTGAATTACCCGTTTGTCCCTACATTTTTCTATAAATTCCACCGAGGCAATAATCGGTGTTATACTGTTTTTTTCAAGAAGTTCCTTATTTTTTGATAATAAGAGAAGCTCTGTATCTATGGTGGGCACCACCAATTTTATTTGATGGTCTTTACAGTGCGCTATTAAAGAATTGATATACTCTGGGTTGTCTAAACGGGGTACCTTGAAATAGCTATCCGCAGCATGGCATGCGGCAGACAATGAGGAGTCTGCGTCGGCGGCAATTACTTTTGCCTGGGGGTATATTTTTTTAAGTTCTTTTTGAAATGCCCGCACCAAAGAAACACGTCTTCCAGCAGAAGTTATTAAAATATTCATTGGTCTCTAGCGTTAGTTAAAACTCTGCCTTCGGCAGGCAGGCAGGCAGGTATGCACTTTTAGTGCAAGACTTTCATTTTCTACAAATTTACAACAAGTAGGCAGTTTTTAATTCTCTTGATGGTATTTTGCCAACTGCCTACTGACTTTTTATTGTTAATGCTTAATAAAGAATTTCATTCTTTCTCTATATCTATGCACTTTCAGCGGTTTAGTTTGCTAAATATATAAAAACTTCGGAAGATTTTTATAAAAGGGTCCATCAAAGATTTTTCGGTTAAAGACGAACACCAGAAATGAATAACTGATTTCGTG
>QILY01000200.1 GCA_003232155.1 Maribacter sp. | reverse complement strand
CCACCTTATTTACGCGGACCATATTCTACAATGTACGTGAGGCGTCCGTGGACAATTAGACAATACGCCGGTTTTTCAACCGCAGAAGAAAGCAATGCATTTTATCGTAGAAATTTAAAGGGGGGGCAAAAAGGGCTATCGGTTGCTTTTGACTTGCCTACACATAGAGGTTATGATAGTGATCACGAACGTGTTATAGGAGATGTGGGGAAAGCTGGTGTTGCTATCGATTCCATTGAAGATATGAAAATCTTGTTTGATAGTATCCCGTTAGATAAAATGTCGGTTTCGATGACCATGAACGGTGCCGTTTTGCCCATTATGGCATTTTATATTGTTGCCGCTGAGGAGCAGGGTGTTGCAAAGGAGCTTTTGGCTGGGACTATCCAAAACGATATCCTTAAGGAGTTTATGGTGCGCAACACTTATATCTATCCACCAAAACCATCCATGCAGATAGTAGCTGATATTTTTGAGTATACCAGTAAATTCATGCCCAAATTCAATAGTATCAGTATTTCTGGTTATCATATGCATGAAGCTGGTGCGCCGGCCAATATTGAATTGGCCTACACTTTAGCAGATGGGTTGGAATATATTCGCACTGGCCTTAAAGCGGGTCTCAAAATAGATGATTTTGCACCACGTTTATCTTTCTTTTGGGGAATTGGAATGAACCATTTTATGGAAATCGCCAAAATGCGAGCTGCCCGTATGCTCTGGGCGAAATTAGTAAAACAGTTCGACCCAAAAAGTGAAAAATCGTTAGCGCTGCGAACCCATTGCCAAACCAGCGGCTGGAGTTTAACAGAACAGGACCCCTTTAATAATGTAGCGCGTACGTGCATAGAAGCTACAGCCGCAGTTTTTGGGGGAACACAAAGTTTACATACTAATGCGCTTGATGAAGCTATAGCATTACCAACAGATTTTTCGGCACGAATAGCACGTGAAACACAAATTTTTCTTCAAGAAGAGACCAAAATCACTAAAACCGTTGATCCTTGGGCCGGAAGCTATTATATAGAAAAATTGACGCACGAGCTAGCTCTAAAAGCCTGGGAACTTATGGAGGAAGTAGAGGAATTGGGAGGTATGACTAAAGCTATAGAAGCTGGGATTCCCAAAATGCGTATTGAAGAGGCGGCCGCAAGAAAACAAGCGAGAATAGATAGTGTGCAAGATGTTATTGTAGGCGTTAATAAATATCAGTTAACCGAACAAGACGAATTGCATATTCTTGAAGTAGATAATCAAGAAGTACGGAGACAACAACTGGAACGGTTGAACGAGCTTAAAAAGAACAGAAATACATATGAAGTAAATGAAATTCTAAAAAAATTGTCAGAAGCTGCAAAAAAGAAGATGAATGATGATAAGAGCGGAGATAATTTATTAGCTTTAGCAGTAGAAGCAGCAAGGGCAAGGGTTACTTTAGGAGAAATTAGTGATGCCCTGGAAACTGCTTTTGGTCGCCATAAAGCTATAATAAAATCATTTACCGGAGTGTATTCCAAAGAGATAAAAGAAGACGAAAGTTTTAAAAAGGCAAGAAAAATGACTGACCTTTTTGCCGAAAAAGATGGTCGTAGACCACGTATCATGATTGCCAAAATGGGACAAGATGGTCACGACCGTGGCGCCAAGGTGGTTGCAACTAGCTATGCTGACCTTGGTTTTGATGTAGATATAGGACCACTATTCCAAACCCCACAAGAAGCCGCTAAGCAAGCGATTGAAAATGATGTGCACATTCTTGGAGTTTCTTCATTAGCTGCTGGTCACAAGACCTTGGTGCCAGCTGTAATAGAAGAACTTAAAAACTATGGTCGTGAAGATATTATGGTCATAGTTGGCGGTGTAATTCCTAGACAAGACTATCAATTTCTATTTGATGCCGGCGCAGTGGCTGTTTTTGGTCCTGGAACCAAAATTAGCGATGCCGCAATTCAGCTATTAGAAATTTTATTAGATGATTGATACCTACAAGTAAAAAATGAAAAGCCGAGATATACATTCTCGGCTTTTCATTTTTTACTTGTAAACTATCGGTTAATCACTATTAGGTCTCCAATAGTTCATCCCAGATTATGTATTAGAACCTCATAACGAAGTTCTAATGTGTAATCTGGGTTTAAAGTATAAATTTTAAGTCCATAAAAAAATCCCTAAAATTTATCTAGGGATTTATATCTTAAATCAGAATATATTCATGCCCTTTCGGGAATGAATGTATCCTAGTATTATTGTAGCTTAAAATTAATAGGAATACTAAAAGGCACCCTTACCGCTCTTCCTCTTTGCTTACCAGGAGTCATTTTAGGTAATTTACCGATAATTCTAGCAGCTTCTTTTTCCAGATTTTTATCTGGACCACGCATTCTAATACCACCGATGCTACCGTCTTTCTGAATAACGAACATTATACTTACCCTACCTTGAACACCCATTTCTTGGGAAATTTCAGGATAACGGAAGTTCTTTCTAATATGCTTCTGCATCATTTTGTTAAAACATGCTCTTTTATCACCAGCACCTTCACAACCAGGAAAAACAGGTACATTTTCAATAACTGCAAAAGGTACATCAACATCTTCATCAAAATCATCAACTTCAACATCGTCTACTTCCATAACTTCCTCCTCCTCGTTACTTTCAGTGGATTCTATAACTGTTTCCTCAATATCTTCTTCATCTTCAACAACCTCGATAATTTCTGGTGCTGCTGGAGGTGGAGGTGGAGGTGGAACTTTTAACTGCTCTGTCAATGGAACTTCTTCATCCAAATCATCATCAACATTCATTGAAATGTCATATTCTCCACTGTCATCATACGATTTGTACTCAAAAGCAATAAATGTAATAAATAATACAAAGGACAAGCCGATTACAAAATAAAGGCCAATGTTTTTTGTTAAATCTGCTTTGGGGTTCTTCTTTAGTTCCATAATCTTAACTTTTAAGTGTTTGCTAATTTAATTAAATAATTCATAAAAAAGCAACTAATATTTCCATTTTAACTGCCTTTTTCCTGAAAACAACAATTTCATCGACAATACTCCGCACAAACTACCTAAACTATTTGCCAGACCATCGAAGAGGTCACCCATTCTTTCAACTGTAATGGTATACTGTAAAACCTCAATAATTATACCAAAGACTATAGTTGTAATACATATTATGACCAATGCTTTTATAAAATACATTTTACCTTTGGTTCTTTCACGAAGGAACAGTACTCCCAATATGCAAGCAACAAAATAAAATATGAAGTGTACTACTTTATCAAAATGCGGAATATGAATAAAACTCTGCGTATCAATACCTGAAAAAGAATATAAGCTGGAAAATGTTACAAACACCATCCAGCTCACAAAAGCTATTGTAAAAAAATATTTTTTTACAATATTAATGAAATAGAATTTGGTCATGAGTGTTGAAAATTCAATAAAATATAACTTTTTTTAAAATTCATCATAGCACCGCTATGGTCAATTTTAAAAATGTAACGAAGTGATATATTTTGAAGTAGTTTCAGTACGGAGTATATTTTCTATTATATTGTTTTGGTTATGCACCGATCAATGCTTTATAGGCATCAGCATCAAGCAAGCTATCTAATTGAGAAGAATCGCTGATTTTTATTTTCACCATCCAACCATCACCGTAAGGATCTGTATTTACCTTTTCAGGCTCATCTTCCAAGGTTTCATTGAATTCGACAATTTCTCCTGTTATAGGTATGAAAAGGTCAGAAACGGTCTTTACAGCTTCTACTGTACCAAATACTTCATCTTGATCTAAGGTTTCGTCTAGAGTCTCTACCTCAACATATACAATATCACCTAATTCACTTTGAGCAAAATCGGTAATACCCACTGTTGCAATGTCACCTTCAACCTTAATCCATTCGTGGTCTTTACTGTATTTTAATTCTGATGGTATCTTCATTATATAAATTTTATATTACTCAAGCAAATGTAACAGATTCCCAATAAGTATTCAAAGGAAATTTAGATTGTAATCAGGCAGCTATTTTTATCAGCAAGTTCTATTTGTCCATTGTTATACTAGTTGCCAAAATTGTAGCGCAACGTAAAACCTGTATTAATAGTGGTTTGAGGGAATGCTGTAGAAACTGCAAATTGTGAGAATGAATGATCGTAGAAGAACAGTGCATTCAAGTTTTTGTTCAAAGCATAATCTGCCGTGAACTTAATAGAAAGTAAATTTTGACCTGAAGTAATTTGATTGTTATCAATATCAAGATTACGTATAATAGTAATATTATCTCTTAAGCTAACATCTGCTTTTAAATTTAAATCGCCTTTTAAACGTGTTTTATTGCCCCCTATATTGGTCACAAATTTCACGTCTTTAAAACGATAGCCCAGACCAACGGTATATTCTTTACCATTGATCTCGGTCAATAAATTATTGTCAAAACTTAACGATAAGGCCCTTTCGGTTCGTACTTCTGCTATGACACTAATCGAATTCTTCATTTCAAAATCAACGCGAATCAAAGGGTTGAATGCATCGTTCAAAACTACATTGTTCAAAATCAGTTCAGGCAGTTGATCGCCAGTTTCTGGATTTATGATGCCATTTTCACGCTCTAAATTTGATTGAAAAGAATTGATACTGTAGGCAGCACGATACCCATGACTCAAAGAAAAGCGTTTGAATTTTTTCTTAAACCATTTGTTCTTCATTAAACCAGTATACTTTATATTCCAGTTAGGAATAGGAATGCCCCTAAAAGCATCTAAGTTTACACGATTTTCATCTTGACCTGTATATGCAGCAAAGAATGCCGGAAGCAAAACATCTTGTTGGGTCTTACTATATTGTTGTGGAAAACCATCTTCATCTAAAGTACCTGGAGTTTCGCCTCTGTCGGAAACCAATCTATTCGCAATCGTAATTCTATTGTCTTTGAACTTTTGAAAAGTAGCAGAATCAAATTCATTACTTTTACCAAAAGCAGTACCGATCAATATGGTAGAAATACTAAAATTACCTTGTTCGTTTATTAAACCGTTTCTACCTTCTTCCAGTGCCTCTAAATCAAAATTCTCTTGAATACTATTAGAAAACTGACGGTTAGCCAACAAATCAATGGTCAAACCTCTTATAGGTTCGGCAGTAGCCGTAATATCCAACTGCTTATTGGTACGCCGTATAAATTGTTCATTAAACTCAGGAAAGGCTGTTAACCAACCCCTACGTGCCGCTTCAAAACGAACATCAGATTGACTACCAAATACAAAACCAATACTAGGTCTTGCCGTACCCAAAAAGCCAATAGATTGGGTATAGCCCGGTAAAACAGTACCATTATTTTCACTATAATTTACATTCAAACGCTTGACCATGGTCACTATATCTACAACCGTATTGAAAAGTTTGCTGGTTTTTCTTGGTCCTTTTTCATCTTTTTTCTGTAGATCACCTGCTTTATCTCTTCGAATAGGAGCCGTGCTTGCTTTTGTTTTACCATCTTTCTTCTTTAGACCAAGCATATCATAAAACTTTTGCATGGCCAAAGAAGCGGTCAAATTATGGGTGTTCGCATTTTGAATTGTATTCACTTGGGCATTAGGGTCAGCTAGCGATGCTCTGACCACATCATTCAAGGCATCGCCACCACGTTGCCAATCAAAATTACTGGTATAGGTATACTGGGCGTTAATAAAATCCAAAGCTGGTATTTTACTGAACGGAATTTCATAGTTCAACTCCATTTGTTGGCTATGCCTATTGGGTTCTCCTATATCAAAAAAGCCATCCCAGATTTTTAGAGTCGGATCAATTTGGGATTGTGGATTTCCATCGTCCTCAAAAAAATTACGTACAATATTATTATTTGACCCAGTTAGGTTCAACCGTAACGACTTGGTTAAACTATAATTGATAGCGTACTGCCAGTTGAACAAATAATTACGTTGTTGCAACTCGGGAAGTTCCAAACGTTCAACCCCTTCTTCACGCACATCACGAAAGCGCTGTTGGTTAAACTGCCTATTGATATTAGAATTTAAAGATAAACTTGCGGGCAAAAGGTTCAAATTCAAATCTTTTAACCATTTCCAATATTTACCTGTAAATAATGAGTCCTTTTTAGCAAACGGCGCCACTTCAACAGGTTTGAAATTATGGTTGTACACAAAACCCGTGACCACGCTTTGATCTCTAAGGCTAGCAATTTCAAAATCTCTATGTCTTGTTTGGTTGTATGAATAGTTAAAAGTAAAGTTTTCAATATCATAAAAATTGGCGTCGGCCTCTGCACCTCTATCCTTACGGACTCCAATTAAATTAAAACTAGTTCTTTTAGTATAATCCTCTGCCTGTTCTAATATTTCATCTTTTCCATCTTGTGTATCTTCCGCATCGATAAGGTCATCCAACTTTAAATCATCAAATACTGGATCAAACTCAGGTGTTATAATCTGTTCAGAAATTCCGTAATTGACCGGCAATTGAATGCCCCATTTTTTAGGAAGTAGTTGCCCCACATTTACATTGGCCACCAAATCATAGGATATGGCATCTTCACGGGCACGCTCATTGGGCATTTGATCAATAGTGCCAAAGCCTGAGGTACTTGTACTACCTGTAGCCGTGATATTGGCAAAATCGGCCATATTTGCATCAATAGCAGCAACAGCTGCCCAGCCACCATTATTATCTAAACCGGCCAAACGCAGTTCGTTGAACCATACTTCGCCCCGAGCAGGCAGATTATCAATATTTTTAATACCCACCATAATACTTCGAATACTACCTAAAGATGGGTTACCTTTTATACCAATACGTGTACTGCCCAAAGTTCTGGGTGCAAATTCATTAACCTCAACCACTTCACCATCTTGAACCTCAAAGAAGCGTACCTCGGTCAGATCGCCGCTAGTAATCCACAGTGATTTTACCTTGTTCAGGTCGGCCAAAGAAATATTGAGTTCATTCACATCAGGCCAAATATCGCTTTGCGAGCTGGCTCCAAAAGAGGTAAATTGCAAAGGCACTTCAATCTGATAAAAATTTTGTGTGAAATCAGTACCTATTCGTAAAAATCCTACCAATGGAACATCATCATCTGAATAGTCACCATCTAAAATCTTTTCAGCGTGCATGAACATTCTTAATTTCTCATACTGACGAATATCTATATTCAAATTCTTAAATACTCCACGCGAATCTTCTGCTTCTAAATTTTCAACCACAAAAGATAGCGACTGCTCATTTTGACGTATTATAGTATTGTTGTTATTCAACCTTTCACGTATAACCCCAGGTGGCAATACATAAGGTATGGGGGTGCGATTTTCATTTTCTTCAATATTAACTGCATTTACATCGATTATTGTACCATCATCAGTTGGATCGGTATCAGTATCTTCATTTTGTAGGTTTTTGATATACGTACGCCAATCGCCACGAACCAAGTCTAACGTTGCAAAACGCAATACCGTTGGGCTGTTAAAGCCCGTAAGATACATTCGCATAAAACTGATGGATCTAAAATCAGTAATACCACCAACAGCTTCAGTAAAGTCACTTAATGGAATTTTGTACTGTATCCAACGTCTGTTCAGGTTACTTCCATCCAGCAATTCGCTATTAGGTACCTGTTGGGTCTCTAAAATATCAGTAACATACTGGTCATTGATATTTGTATTAGGTTTGATTTGAATACGATATTCGAAATAACTGTTTATTGTGTTCATGGTCAGATCACGGTCAATATCTTCAACATCGGGCAAGGTATTTGAACCTCTATTGGTATTCGATACCGCTACGGGTGAGTTACCATCAGGGTTGTTAAAGTCTTTATAGCGATCTGAAATATTACCTTCCCTGTTCAAATAGTATTGATAATTATCTAAGGCAGGGTCTTCAACAGGGTTATTACCATAGATTAATGCCTCTTCTGCATCAGCCAACCCATCAAGACCTACATCTTGTAAGATCCTATTGTTCTCGGCAGCGTCAAATGCATACACTAAAGCTTGTGTTGCAGGAACTTGGCCCCATGAAGTATCTGCAACTAAATCTGTACTATTAACACCAGGCAATCCATTTTCGTATTGTTTTCTACCATCCTTTAGAATATCTTCAGAAATATTTCCAAAATTCAGTACCAGCTCACCAGAAGTATTAGTAATACCATCAACATAAGGATCCAATACCCAGAACTGTACAAATTCTACATTTGCCTGTTCAAAGTTAGTACTGCTCAACGAACGCATAATACCTCCCCATTTTTGATCGGGTGTTCTACCGACAAAATTTGAATCATTGTTATAAGGCCCCTTTTCATTAGGAAAATAGTTGATATTCAACGTGTTTTGAACTTGGGTTTGCCCTTGCGCCACATCTTGGTTAAACAAACGGTTTATAAAAATACGACGTGTTTCATTGGTAGACATATCACTATCCGAAATTCCTGAAGGACGTTGGTTTGTGTAGAAAATAGGATCTATGGCATACCAGGACATTTTTGCCCTACTAAAGCCGTTTTCCAAATTGGCAATATCAGTAGGAGTGCTTCCTAATAACTGACCCCCAACAAATTCTAAAGGTGTACTTGCCAAACTCCAGCCTAAAGAAGAACGGATATCGATCAAAGCTTGCGCTCCTTCGAAATCATCTAAATAGGTAGTCGTTTCTCCTTGAAAATCAGCATTCTTGGGTGAATTTGGTTTTAACCAAGCTACCTCGGCACGTACTGATACATTTGACAGCACATCAGTATCAATATTTGGCAACTTATTGGCCAATCGGGTTAAGAAAGGAACTTCAGTAGAGAAGTTTCCATTCAAACCAAAAATAGTATTGTTTACCGGTTCGACCCCAAAATTAGATTTTTGGGTGAGTGGCCTTTCATTCAAATTTAAAAGTGTACCGCCCAAAACAAAATCCTTACTGAATTGGTGTTCTACATTCACCCCCGTAAACCTTCTGGTTTGCTGTCCAAAAACGGCATTATTCTCTACAGATATATTTATAGGTGTATTTGATGCCTCTAAACTTGGGTCTAAAATCTGTACTGTACCCGCTTGATAGTTTACCGTATAATCAATACCTTCTTGTAATTGACGCCCACCTGCCGTAACACGAACTGAACCCCTTGGCACATTAAAAGCGCCTATTGGAATACCATTACTGCCTTCAGACTTATAACGCCCTTTTAATAAAAATTTATTCTTTTCAGGGTCTTGTAAAGCTGCTGCTTTAGTTAGCTCATACATATCTCGAAAGACATATTGATTATCATAATCTCCGCCTCCCAATTCACCAAACAAAAACTCACCAAAAGGTTCGACCTTAGTGAAGATGATAAGTCCGTTTTGGGTATTGACAGTAAGCCCAGGAACAAAATCAAAGAAACCATCACCACCAGGTTGCACATCATTGTACAAGTTCAAACGGTCGAAGTTGAAAACATCTAATAAAATACGTTCTTGCAAAGGCTTATTACCTGCTGTTGGAGCAGGAAAATCAATTAACGGCGTAATATAATTTCGTGGTGTAGGATCAGAATATAAAATATTCAACCTGAAATCTTCTTCGCTCAATCGAAAAGCGCCAGTTGCGTATATGTTCTTCATCATCAGATCCCAAATAGGATCGGTGACATTGGTGATATTACTTTTTAATAATTTTAAAATCAATGTATTATTTTCTATAATAGGGTTCGTAGCATTAATACCACCTTGAACAGTGGTCGCATCGAGACCGCCATTGGCAAATTCACCTACTTGAAATACTTCGCCATTAAACGTATACTGAAAGGCGACACCCAAAACTTCATCATTGCTCAAACGTTGGTTCAATGAAATATAACCTAATTGGGTATTGAAATCATAATCACGGCCTTGTTCCAATTTGCGCGCATTTTCTAAAATGGCATAATCAAAACCTTGGTTTATTTGGTAACCACCTGACACGTTAAAACCTGAATCTACTGTTGCAATATCACGTATAGCATCAGTCAAAACCCCACCACTGCCTATTGCTGTAGGATCAAAATCATTGGCATCATTTCGAGGTAATGCATTACTGGGGTTATTGAAAAACCCGGGCGGATTACCTCCAGCTAAGCCTATTCTAGTATTATCTTGCTCTGACTCACCTAAATCTTGAATAGCTACAACATTACGCACATTCAATGTTTGCTGACTCCTATTGGTTACCCATACCTCTAAACGAGTAATCTGAACGAGACTATTAATATATGGGTAGTTGGTCAATGCGGTATCATAATTATCTCTAAAATACTGGGCTAGAAAAAAGTGTTTGTCTTCGTCATAATCCAAAGCGGTAACCGAGAATTCACTTAGTGTACCACCCCCTTGTGCAACTACGGTATTATTTTGAGATCGCTGTTCAGAAAATACGGCCGTAACCGAAGTCTTACCAAACTTTAGTTTAGTTTTTACCCCGAAAAGACTTTGAGCACCAGTAATCAATGAGCTATTAAGCGGCATGTTTACATTACCCACTTCAATACTTTGAATAATATCGTCTTCAGTAGGTGTATAGTCTAACTTTACAATATTTTGAAAATCAAAAGTAGCCTCGGTATCATAATTAGCGGTCACTTGCAAACGTTCACCAATCTTACCCAACAGACTTAAACTGATACGTTGGTCAAAATCAAAAGCAAGATTAGTACGGTTTCTAGGAGAAAGTGATGGGTTATCATTCTTTTGCCATATCACTCCAAGATCAATACCAACAGAACCTTGTGGAACTACTTCAATAGTATTACCTCCAAAAACAGATTGAAAAAAGTCATTGTTGACATAAAAATTGGGTAAAAGATTTTTTCGGGCTTCTTCGCTACCTTCTTTCTTTCCTGAAAAAGCATCGGACTTTTCTTTAAAATAATCTTTGATACCTTCTTTACGTATCAATTCATAATACTGATCTGGAGTAAGGATAATAGGGTATCCTATATTAAAATCACCTATACGTTCATTATAGATGTATCTATCTGATTTTGGGTCATAAATGTATTTGGAAATAATGCTGTCCGGGTTTTCAAGAACAAGCTTGCC
>QILY01000099.1 GCA_003232155.1 Maribacter sp. | reverse complement strand
ATATGTCTGCGTTACTTTTTCCTGCGCTACATCAACACTAGCATACATTTTGGCTTTTCGCGACGAAAACACTTGCGGATTTAAGGTATTAAAAAAAATGAAAATAATTAAGAAACTGGCATTTGGATTTAAACTAAATAGTTGTACATTTGCACCCCCTTTATAGGGATTGAAGTGTTTAATAGTTAAATTATAGTAGTAGTGGATACATTAAGTTACAAAACTATTTCGGCCAATAGAACTACCGTTGACAAGCAATGGTTGTTGGTTGATGCCGAAGGACAAACACTAGGTCGTTTTGCTTCTAAAGTAGCGAAATTACTTAGAGGAAAGCATAAACCTAATTATACACCGCATGTTGATTGTGGTGATAATATAGTGATTATCAATGCTGAAAAAATCACCCTTTCTGGAAACAAATGGGATGAAAAAACATATAGCCGTTATACGGGTTACCCAGGTGGACAACGTTATACCACCGCCAAAGAATTATTGGAGAAAAACCCAAGCCGTATTGTTGAAAAAGCGGTTAAAGGAATGCTACCAAAAAATAGATTGGGTGCTGAGTTGTTCAGAAACCTAAAAGTATACGTTGGCACTGAGCACGGTCAAGAAGCTCAAAAACCAACGGTAATCAACATAAATGACCTTAAGTAATGGATATAATTCATAAAATAGGCAGAAGAAAAACAGCTGTTGCACGTGTATATCTTTCAGAAGGAAAAGGAAACATCACTATAAATTCTAGAGATTTAAACGATTATTTTCCTACTGCTACTTTACAATACAAAGTAAAACAACCATTTTCATTGACCAACACTGAAGATAACTACGATGTAAAAGTAAATGTATATGGTGGCGGAATTACTGGGCAAGCTGAAGCTATACGTTTAGCATTGTCAAGAGTTATGTGCGAGATTGACGCAGAAAATAGATTGGTTCTAAAGCCTGAAGGTCTTTTAACTAGAGATCCAAGAATGGTAGAACGCAAGAAATTTGGCCAGAAGAAAGCTCGTAAGAAATTCCAGTTCTCTAAACGTTAATACAAAAGTACTTGGGTGTCTCTCTTCGGAGACAGCTTTAATTTATATTCATTAACAAGTTCATTGAAAGTCTTCTTTATATTAAAGAAGACAATTAAAAATCCTACAGCCCTCTCAAAAGGTTGACAGGTAAATTAGTTTAGCATCTAAATGGTAGAGGCTCTGCGTAAAAAACGTAGTACCACTCTAGCATTGCTAATTCAAAAGAACGTAAACTAAATTTAAAATGGCGAAAGTCGGAGTAAAAGAATTATTGGAAGCAGGTGTACATTTTGGTCACCTAACAAGAAAGTGGAATCCTAATATGGCGCCCTATATCTACATGGAGCGTAACGGAATTCACGTCATCAACCTTTACAAAACAGTTGCAAAAATGGAGGAAGCCAATGAGGCCCTCAAAAAAATTGCAGCATCAGGCAGAAAAATACTTTTTGTAGCTACCAAAAAACAGGCTAAAGATATTGTTGCCGAAAAAGCAGGCAATGTAAACATGCCTTATATCACAGAAAGATGGCCAGGCGGAATGTTGACCAACTTTGTTACTATTAGAAAAGCTGTTAAGAAAATGGCGATGATCGATAGAATGAAGAAAGATGGTACTTTCCTTACCCTTTCAAAAAAAGAGCGCTTACAAGTTAATCGTTTACGTGCGAAATTAGAAAAGAACCTAGGTTCAATTTCTGAAATGACACGTTTACCAGGTGCTTTGTTCGTTGTTGATACTATGCGTGAGCACATTGCTGTAAAAGAAGCTCAAAAATTGAATATTCCGATTTTTGCAATGGTAGATACCAATTCTGACCCAAGAGATGTTGATTATTTGATTCCGTCAAATGACGATGCATCCAAATCAATAAATATCATCATGACCCAGGTTACTGATGCAGTTGCTGAAGGTTTGACAGAACGTAAATCTGACAAACAAGAAGCAAAAGAAGGTAAAGAAGAGACTAAGCCAGAAGCTAAAAAAGAGGATGCTCCAAAAGCAAAAGTAAAAGCAGAAGCAAAAGTAGAAGTAGAAGCAGTAGTTGAAGAAGCTCCTGTAAAAGAAGTTGCCGCTATTGTAGAGGAGGTAAAAGAAAAAAAGCCTGTTAAAAAAGAAGCTTCTAAGAAAGCTGCCAAAGCAAAATCTAAAAAAGGTGATGATTTGACAAAAATTGAAGGTGTAGGACCAAAAGCTGCTGAAGCTTTATCTAATGCAGGACTTGAAACTTTTGCAAAAGTTGCCAAAGCTAAAGCAGACAAGATGAAAGAGATTTTAACTGAAGCTAGTTCTAGATTAGCACATTTAGATACTACATCTTGGTCAAAGCAAGCGAAAATGGCTGCCGATGAAAAGTGGGATGAGCTGAAAGCTTGGCAAGACAGTGTAAAAGGAGGGGTTGAATAACAAAGTCTTTTCAAGCTCACTTATTTATATAACAATTATACAAATTTGTAGTTTCCCACTTTCGTGGGAAAGAAATTAAAGAAACTATATTATGGCAAAAATTACAGCCGCAGAAGTAAATAAATTAAGAAAAGCTACCAGCGCAGGTATGATGGACTGCAAAAATGCTTTGGTTGAAGCTGAAGGGGATTTTGACAAGGCAATTGAAGTACTTCGTAAGAAAGGACAGAAAGTAGCTGCTAAAAGAGCTGATAGAGAATCATCTGAAGGTGCTGCAGTTTCAAAGATAAATGCTGACAACACTTCAGGAGTTGCTATCGTTTTAGGTTGTGAAACTGATTTTGTTGGGAAAAACGAAAACTTTTTAGCATTGGCAAATGACCTTGTTGAACTAGCGTTAAACTGCAATTCCAAAGAAGAATTCTTAGCTGCTGATTTTGGCGGGATGACCGTTGCCGATAAATTAATTGAGCAAACTGGCGTTATTGGTGAAAAATTAGAGATCAATGCATTTGAAAAATTAGAAGCTCCTTATGTAGGAACTTATGTTCACATCAATAAAATTGCTGCTTTAGTTGGCTTATCTTCAAAAGTAGATACCGCTGATGTATTGGTTAAAGATGTAGCAATGCAAGTAGCTTCAATGGGAGCAACCACATTATCTTATAAAGATTTTGATCCTGCATTTGTCGCTGCGGAAACCGAAGCAAGAATTGCGGTTATTGAAAAAAATAATGAAGAGTTGGGTCGTTTAGGTAAAACGCTTAAGAACGTTCCCCAATACATTTCAATGGCTCAATTGACTGATGATGTTATAGCTAAAGCTGAAGAAGATGCTAAAGCGCAATTGAAAGCTGAAGGCAAGCCTGAACAAATTTGGGATAAAATTCTTCCTGGAAAAATGGAAAGGTTTATTTCTGATAATACAACTTTAGATCAAGAACAATGTTTATTGGACCAAAACTTTATTAAAGATGAAAAAATCAATGTTGCAAAATACGTTGAATCTCACGGAGATGTTTCAGTAACAAGCTTTAAGCGTGTTGCTTTAGGCTAATTTTACTTTACTCATAAAAAAACCGCCTCAGTATATGCTGTGGCGGTTTTCTTTTTTTGGAAACCGCAAACAGGAACAGGATAACTGAGGTAAGGGCAAATTCTAGATACTAGTGTCATGAAACTTTAAAGTCTGCTAAAAATAAAAAGTTTCTTTTTTGTTCTATGCCACTGTGATTGATCTGCATAGCCTAAGCTACGGAAATCATGAACAAGAAAGTAGAACGAAAAATGAACGGGTTTGAATGAGGCATTTTATAGCCATATTGGTATTATACCAAATGAATTTTAAAATGTATTTATTACCCCTTCATCCATGCCTCACGCAACTTGGCCTGAGCTTCAGTTGCCACTTCTACAGGCACAATTTTCTCTACTTTTAACATAGGTGTTCCTGCGGTTCCTTTTAAAGAAATTTCTTCTTCACCACGCATTATAACCATCTCGACTTCGGTATCGGATGTCCACCCAAAACTTTGCCCAATGATAGGTCTCATTGCTTCTAAATTAATAGCAGTACCATTAATATTTTTGATAATATCACCCCCTTGCACACCTAGTTTTTCAAAAAAACTAGAGAGTTCAATACCTTTTCTAATAAAAACAGCATTATCATTTTCTGGGTCAACATCAATAAATGGAGTATTGTCCAAATCTAAGAAATACCCTGTTGACTGTTCAACAATAGCCGTATTCAAACCAACTTTAGCTAAATAGTCATTATAGTTTATAGGTGTGTCACCTATCACATACATATCAAAAAAAGTGCTCAATTCTGGGTACGTCATCGCAACAATTTCATCAATCAATTCCTCATCATCGAACGGAGTCATTTCGCCGTATTTTTTAGAGAGTTCTTTCATTAACCAAAGCACTCCTTTTTCACCATTGCTCCATTCACGTAATTGAAGATCCAGTACCATATTGATCAACGCCCCTTTTTCATATACATTAGCATAATTCGCCTTATAAGGCTCTTTCAATATATTCTGGCTCATAATCGTAAATGACATGGCATCATCATACGCTTTTGCATTATTGATCTTACCAATAATTCGTTTGTAAAATTCAGTGTCATCGATCAAGCCTTGTTGAATTTGAAAAAGATTAGCAAAGTATTCTGTTGTACCCTCATACATCCAAAGATGCTGTGACATTTTTGGATCATTAAAATCAAAATATTGTACTTCTTTTGAATGTACGTTCAATGGGGTCACAATATGAAAAAACTCGTGAGAGACCACATCTACCATAGTCTGCTCTAACCGTTCTTTCTCCATTACTTCTGGCAATACGACTACTGTTGAAGTATGGTGTTCCAAAGCACCAAAACCATTGGCATCGCTTTCGCCCATTTCTGAGAGGTACAATAAAATAGAGTACTGCTCAGTACCATTAATATTACCTAAAAAAGCTTTTTGGGCGCCCATCATCTTTTCTATACGGTCTTTTAAACTTGCAGCTGTATATACTCCGTTCGGAGAATGAACACTCAAGGTTATCTCTATATCATTGATTTGAAAAATTTCGTTATTGGCCTTTGAATATAAAATAGGATTATCGATTACCTCAAAATAACGGCTTGCTGAAAAAGCATCCATTTTTTTATCGCCATTTTCAATCACTTTTTTCTTTAAAGAAGTTGTGGCCTTTAATGCTTCAGGCTTGGCAATATTCAATGTATAGGGCACTTCTTTTAATCCATCAAAATAGCCTACAAAACCATGCAGGTTCAATACAAAATTATTACCTGCCATAATATTGGTCCCTGCGGGTGAAAAAACAACTTCTTTTTGCTCTCCTTCGCTATCATAGGTATCATTTACCCAATAGCTTATCTTATCTAGGTTTTTTCCGTTAGAAATGTTCCACGTATTAGCGTCGGCTTTTGAAACGACAAGCTCCTTTCCATCATAATCAAAAGCTTTGAATTCTTCAATATATTTTCCGTAGTCATCAATACTATAAGTGCCTGGGACAGTTTTAGGAATATAGAACGCTACCGTGTCTGCGGTAAAAGCACCGGGATCTATACTGACCATTACCTTATCCTCTTTTACATTAATCAAATCAATACTCACTAAAATTGGTGTTTTATCAGCAGCAACCAATGCTTTGGTCGAACCACATCCGTATAAAATCATTCCTAATACAAATACAATCGCTATTTTTCTCATTTCCTTTATTGTTAGATAGCTATAAATCACCACTTTTTTAATTTGATGTACAAGAATATAAAAAAGAATAATCTTAAACTTAAATATTATGAAATAATTAAGGATTGAAGATGGATGCCCGCTAAAGCGTATCATAACTTTTTTTGATTATTTTTGTTGCAAACAATAACTCAACATGCATTATAAACGAATACTTTTAAAACTTAGTGGGGAAGCTCTAATGGGTGAAAAGCAATATGGAATTGACCCCAAGAGACTTGCTGAATATGCTGAGGAAATTAAAGAAGTAGTTGACAAAGGTATTGAAGTAGCTATTGTTATTGGTGGGGGAAATATTTTTAGAGGCCTTGCCGGTGCCAGTGAAGGCATGGACCGTGTACAAGCCGACTATATGGGTATGTTGGCAACGGTCATCAATGGCCTTGCACTACAAAGTGCTTTGGAAAATGCAGATGTTGAAACTAGAGTACAATCGGCCATAAAAATAAATGAAGTATCCGAGCCCTTTATAAGAAGACGAGCCATGCGACATTTAGAAAAAGGAAGAGTGGTTATTTTTAGTGGAGGTACCGGAAACCCCTATTTCACTACTGATTCTGCCGCTGTATTACGAGCTATTGAAATAGAAGCTGATGTAATTTTAAAAGGAACACGCGTAGATGGCATTTACACTTCCGATCCTGAAAAAGATAAAAACGCCACTAAATTCGACACCATTTCTTTTGCTGATGTACTCATCAAAGGTTTAAAAGTAATGGATACTACCGCTTTTACCCTAAGTCAAGAAAACGAGTTGCCCATAGTTATTTTCGATATGAACAAAAAAGGAAACCTCATGAAAATAGTTAACGGACAAAATATAGGAACGGTAGTCAATTTATAATTTTGGTATAATTTGTGTTAGATTGATATAAAATTTTGATTATGAACGAAGAAATTAGTTTTATACTAGATGCCTCTAAAGAAAGTATGGATGGCGCTATATCACATTTAGAAAAAGCATTTGTTAAAATACGTGCCGGTAAAGCTAGCCCTGCAATGTTATCAAACATTATGGTCGACTATTATGGTTCTCAAACACCGTTATCGCAAGTAGCAAATGTCAATACTCCCGATGCTAGAACAATATCTGTTCAACCTTGGGAAAAAAATATGGTACAAGAAATTGAAAAGGCCATCATGAATTCCAATTTGGGTTTCAACCCCATGAACAATGGCGATATGGTTATTATAAATGTACCACCGCTTACTGAAGAAAGAAGAATAGATTTGGTAAAGCAAGCTAAAGCTGAAGCTGAAGATGCTAAAGTAGGTGTAAGAAATGCGCGACAAGAAGCCAATAAAGAAATACGTGGATTAGAAGATGCTTCTGAAGATTTAAAGAAAAATGCTGAAGCTGATGTTCAAGACCTTACCGATATGTACACTAAAAAAATTGATGCTTTTCTTGATAATAAAGAAGTAGAGATCATGAAGGTATAGAGAACTCTTCTTGAGTTCAGGTATTTCTCAACCTAAACAATTTTTAAAAGCGCTTATTTTAGCGCTTTTTTATTTTACATAATAACTATTTAACCCATGTATTTCAATCCAACATTTTTAGGAACACACTCAATCATTTTCTACCTTTGCGCTCTGTAAAAACAGTAATGGTAAAGAAACTCACACAAGGTTTTTGGGAAAAGACAGCCCGTATTATACTTAGAAACCGAATCTTAATTTTACTTCTTGTTGCCGCCTTTACCGTATTCTTAGGTCTACAGTGGAAAAACATGCGTTTTTCAAGCTCTCAAGCCAATCTATTACCTGATGACCATGAAGTAAATTTAGAATACCAATCTTTTTTAAATCAGTTTGGTGAGGAGGGCAATGCCGTTGTTTTAGCTATTAGAGACAGTGCATTATTTTCTCTAGAAAATTTTAACCGTTGGAACAAATTAAGCAAACAGTTGGGGGCATTTCCCGAAGTTGATTTTGTACTTTCAACAGACAATCTTCAAGAACTCAAAAAAGATAAGGAAAAGCAAAAGTTTGTACTTAGACCCCTCATCAAAACACCTCCAAATAGTCAAGCAGAAGTAGATAGCCTTATCCAGCATCTTTTTAATAACCTTCCGTTTTATGACAATCTGCTTTTTAATGCGGAGAGCCGAACCATACGTACGGTAATGTACTTGGATAAGGATATTGTTAATACTTCGGTACGAAAAGATTTTATATTGGAGGACATGACCAATTTGGTTGAAGATTTTGAAGAAGAAACAGGTATGGATGTTCGTATTTCGGGCATGCCGTACATACGAACCATGAACTCTCAAAATATTATAGATGAAATCTATAAATTTATTTTGGGCGCACTTGGGGTAACTTCATTATTATTTTTCTTTTTCTTCAGAAGTTTCAGGGCCACTTTCATTTCTATGTTCGTAGTTATTGTTGGCGTAATGTGGGCCTTTGGTATTCTTGGGTTATTGCAGTATGAAATAACTGTATTGACCGCATTGATTCCGCCACTGATTATCGTAATAGGAATACCCAATTGTATTTTCTTGATCAATAAATACCAACAAGAAGTAAAAAAACACGGTAATCAAGCACTTTCATTGCAGCGGGTAATCTCAAAAATTGGAAATGCCACTTTAATGACCAATGTTACCACAGCATCTGGTTTCGCTACTTTTATTGTGACAGATAGTAAACTATTGAAGGAATTTGGTATTGTAGCATCAATGAATATTATCGGTATTTTTATTCTGTCGCTATTGATCATTCCTATTCTATATAGTTTTATGCCGTTGCCCAAAACCAAGCATTTAAAACATTTGAATAAAAAATGGGTCGATGCTTTTGTTAACTGGACGGTCAGGATAGTAAAAGGAGAAAGAATTAGTATTTATGTTACTTCAGTTATATTATTGGTAGCAAGCATTATAGGTATTTATCAGATTAATATTTCAGGAAGCCCCATCGAAGACATGCCCAAAAAAGAGCAGTTCTTTAAAGATATACGCTTTTTTGAGAAAGAGTTTGATGGTATAATGCCCGTAGAAATCGTAGTTGACACCAAACAGCCTAAAGGCGTAATGAAAGCTGCCAGCTTAAAAAAAATTGACCAACTGAGTGATGTCATTGAAGAAATTCCAGAATTATCAAAACCTGTTTCTGTGGTGAATTTAGTTAAATATTCAAAGCAGGCTTTCTATAATGGCATTCCCAAATACTACCAGCTGCCAACTACTCAAGAGAGTAATTTTATTCTTAGCATGGCCCAAAAATCGTCAAGTGATGCCGATCTACTGAAAAATTTTGTAGACAGTACTGGACAAAATGCCCGTATCACAACCTTTATGAAAGATGTGACCACTGAACGAATGGAAGCAATAGAGGCCCGATTACAAGAAAATATCACCAAAATATTTCCGTCAGAACACTATAAAGTTTATATGACAGGGAGTGCGCTTCTCTTTTTAAAAGGCACCAAATACTTGGTAAAAAATCTAGTGCTCTCGTTAGCTTTAGCTATTGGATTGATTGCCCTTTTTATGGCTTATCTTTTCCGTTCTTTCAGAATGATTATTATTTCGCTCATTCCCAACTTATTGCCATTGCTTATTACTGCAGGAGTTAACCATCGACCATTTTGGTATTCAGTATTGCCTTTGGTATTTCGGTCGATGACACCATACACTTTTTGGCAAAATATAGGCAAGAACTCATAGCAAACCAGTGGCGTATTAAAGTATCTGTCTATGCTGCGCTTCGAGAAACGGGTGTGAGTATGTTCTACACATCCATTGTATTGTTCTTTGGGTTTTCTGTATTCATTATTTCTAACTTTGGTGGCACTGTTGCCCTTGGTGCCTTGGTTTCGGCAACTTTACTCTTTGCTATGCTGGCAAATTTAGTATTACTTCCTTCCTTGCTATTATCCTTAGAAAAAAGTATTGCAAACAAAGAAGTACTTAAAAAACCGCAGATCGATATTCTTCCAAAAGAAGAAA
>QILY01000184.1 GCA_003232155.1 Maribacter sp. | reverse complement strand
AAATATGGAATCTACTATAATTTAGAATCCGTAGAAATTATTTCATTGGATCTAAAAAAAATATATACAAACAGTATTCGTAAAAGTGATGTGTTCTCTGGTGAAGAAAACGATTATCAAGATTTATGGAACAATTACTTCAAGAGTACCAATATCATATCCCATATTAATATGAAACTACATACCCAGCATGTACCCAAACGGTATTGGAAATATTTGAGTGAGAAGAAAGCAGTTTAAAAAGTTTGAACGAGTTCATTGTTAATTACACTGTTACTTTGATTTTTTTACATTAAAAATCAAAGATAAAATGTCAATATGGATTAACAAAAATTAAACGAACCCCCGTCTTTGCATTTTTTATGTCAAACTACGAGGAAAATATAGAAGTTAGAGGGGCTAGGGTACATAACCTCAAAAATATTGATGTTACTATTCCTAGAGAAAAATTGGTGGTCATCACCGGTTTGTCAGGTAGTGGTAAATCATCTCTTGCCTTTGACACTATATACGCAGAAGGACAACGTAGGTATATTGAAACATTTTCAGCATATGCAAGACAGTTTTTGGGTGGTTTGGAACGACCTGATGTTGATAAGATTGACGGACTTTCCCCCGTAATTGCCATAGAACAAAAAACAACCTCAAAATCTCCGCGATCTACCGTAGGAACCATTACAGAGGTCTATGATTTTTTAAGGTTATTGTTTGCAAGGGCCGGTGATGCTTATAGTTACAATTCAGGAGAAAAAATGGTCAGTTATAGTGATGTGCAGATAAAAGAGCTCATTAAAACTGATTATGACCAAAAAAAAATAAATATTCTTGCACCTGTAGTAAAATCCAGAAAAGGGCATTATCGTGAACTTTTTGAACAGATTGCCAAACAAGGGTTTGTAAAAGTTCGTGTTGATGGTGAAGTAAAAGATATTATCAAGGGTATGAAAGTAGATCGCTACAAGACCCATGATATCGAAATTGTCATCGACCGTATAAAAGTAAGCGATACTGAAGAATTGGATAAGCGTTTAACCGAGACCATTAACACAGCCATGTACAGTGGCGATAATGTTTTAATGGTCTTAGAAGAAGATGCCGTAGAACCAAGGTATTTTAGCCGCGATCTTATGTGTCCTACTACTGGTATTTCATATCCGAATCCGGAGCCAAATACATTTTCTTTTAATTCACCCAAAGGTATGTGTCCCTATTGTAATGGTTTGGGGCACGTATATGAGGTAAATGAGCGAAAAATATTTCCAAACAAAAAACTATCGATTACAGCAGGTGGTATTGCTCCGTTGGGAGAATACAAAAAGTCTTGGGCTTTCAAACAAATAGAAACCATTGCCCAACGCTATGAGTTTGAACTTACTGATTCCATTGAAAAAATTCCAGAAGCGGCGATGGATGTTCTATTGAACGGTGGCCGCGAAACTTTTGAAATAGAATCAAAAGCATTAGGGGTTAAGCGTAATTATAAAATAGATTATGAGGGCATAGCGCATTTCATCAAAAACCAGTTTAACGAGGCTGCATCCACTTCATTAAAACGGTGGGCAAAAGAATATATGGACCGTATCGAATGTTCCACTTGTGAAGGATCACGCTTACGAAAAGAATCACTCAATTTCAAAATTGACGAAAAGAACATTGCTGAACTGGCACATATGGATATTGCCGAGTTAGCGGATTTTTTCAAGCATCTAAATAAAAAACTAAAAGGAAATCAGTTCAAAATAGCTGAAGAAGTTGTAAAAGAGATAAAAACTAGAATACAATTTTTATTGGATGTAGGTTTAGATTACCTTTCTCTAAATAGAAGCTCAAAATCATTATCAGGAGGTGAAGCACAACGTATTCGATTGGCGACCCAAATAGGATCACAATTGGTAGGTGTACTCTATATATTGGATGAGCCTAGTATTGGGTTGCACCAGCGTGATAATGAACGATTGATAAAATCTTTAGAATCGCTACGGGATATTGGTAATTCAGTTATTGTTGTAGAACATGATCGAGATATGATCGAGCGTGCAGACCATGTAATTGACATGGGGCCTAAGGCCGGCCGTCATGGAGGTGAAATTATTTCTGAAGGAAAGCCCGCAGACCTTATAAAATATAATACCCTGACAGCCAACTATATTACTGGTAAAAAGAAAATTCCGACACCAAAAAAACGAAGAAAAGGGAATAATAAAAAAATCACCTTATCTGGTTGTACGGGCAATAACTTAAAAAATGTTTCGGTTGAATTTCCGTTGGGACAAATGATTGGTGTTACAGGTGTTTCGGGCAGTGGAAAATCTACTTTGATCAATGAGACCCTTTACCCTATTATGAATGCCCATTATTTCAATGGCGTCAAAAAACCAATGCCCTATAAAAAAATAAAGGGCTTGGAACATATTGATAAGGTTATTGATATTAACCAATCTCCTATAGGACGAACACCTAGATCAAATCCGGCAACCTATACCGGGGTTTTTAGTGAAATACGGTCTTTATTTACCAAAACTCCTGAAGCTGCCATTCGGGGCTATAAACCAGGTAGGTTTAGTTTTAATGTAAAAGGAGGGCGTTGCGAAACCTGTCAAGGTGGCGGACTCAGGGTCATTGAAATGAATTTTTTACCTGATGTATATGTAAATTGTGAAACTTGTAACGGAAAACGTTTTAATAGAGAGACTTTAGAAATACGATATAAGGGAAAATCAATATCAGATGTATTGGAAATGACCATTAATGAAGCTGTTGGTTTTTTTGAACTGATTCCTAAAATCCATAGAAAATTAAAAACCATTCAAGATGTTGGTTTAGGTTATATTTCTTTAGGGCAACAATCCACCACATTATCAGGCGGGGAAGCACAGCGAATAAAATTAGCAACTGAACTATCAAAACGCGATACAGGAAATACTTTTTATATCTTGGACGAACCTACTACCGGACTCCACTTTGAAGATATCAGAGTTTTAATGGAAGTTTTGGATAAATTGGTGGACAAAGGAAATACAATAGTGGTCATAGAACACAATATGGATGTCATTAAAATGGCAGATTATATAATTGATATTGGTTATGAAGGAGGCCGTGGTGGTGGTAAAATAGTTGCCAAAGGTACTCCTGAAAATATTTGTAAGGACAAAAAAAGTTATACGGCAAAGTTTTTGAGGAAGGAATTAGGATTGTAGGTTTCTAATTAAAAATAATAACAAAATAAGAAGACTCCCCCTCTTCAGGAAAATGACGATAAAATATTTTATTCATGAGAAAAGAACAGCATCACAAAGGTTGGAATGAGTTAAAAACAAATGATTCATGGGCCATTTTCAAAATCATGGGCGAATTTGTGAACGGTTTTGAAAAAATGTCTACGATTGGGCCTTGCGTATCCATTTTTGGGTCAGCAAGAACTAAAGAAGGAGATAAATACTATGAATTATCTGTTAGCATTGCCAAAAGTATTGCCGAAGCTGGTTACGGCGTAATTACGGGTGGTGGCCCTGGTATTATGGAAGCAGGTAATAAAGGTGCCCATTTAGCCGGTGGTACTTCAGTAGGTTTAAACATTGACCTTCCTTTTGAGCAACATGATAACCCGTTTATTGATAGTGATAAAAGCTTGGATTTTGATTACTTTTTTGTTCGCAAAGTCATGTTTGTCAAATATTCTCAGGGTTTTGTGGTAATGCCAGGTGGTTTTGGGACATTGGATGAGCTTTTTGAAGCCATTACCCTTATACAGACCAATAAAATTGAGAAGTTCCCCATTATTCTAGTGGGCACCGAATTTTGGGAAGGTTTGTTCTTTTGGGTAAAAGAAACCATGTTAAAAGTTGGTAATATAAGTGATCATGATTTAGATCTTATCAAATTAGTTGATACAGAAGATGAAGTAGTTGAGATTATCGATTCATTTTATAAAGGACGCGCTCTTAGTCCTAATTTTTAATCCGCTTTTTGAAAAATAAATTCTACATATACGGCATTATAAGTCTATTGTTTTTTGTACTGAGTATACATAAATCCATAGCCCAGCATACGAATGCGATAACAGCAAATTTAAATGCAGATACCAAGGTTATTAATATTCAGCAAGAATTCATCTATAAAAATTCATCAGATGTAACGCTGAAAAAATTGTATTTTAATGATTGGGCACACGCATATTCTGACAAGAAAACTGGGCTGGCCATACGTTTTGCCGATGAGTTCAAAAGAAGCTTGCACCTCGCTAAGAAAAGTGAGCGGGGAGCCACTGATATTATGAGTGTGGTTGATGATGATTACAGGGGTATGCACTGGGTGCGTACTTCGGGCAAAGACATTATAAAATTAACATTGAACAAACCTCTTGCCCCAAATGAATCTGTGAAAATATTTATTACGTATGATGTGAAGTTACCATCAAAAAAATTCACCTCATACGGTTACAGTAATAAAAATGAGTACTATTTAAAAGATTGGTACTTAACTCCAGCTGTTTTTGATGGTAAATGGCATTTGTACTCCAACAAAAATTTGGAAGATCTTTATACTGGTATTACACAGACCACCATCAATTTTGTTTGCCCTAGTAATCTGTATTTAGCAACAAATTATAGAGTGCTCGGCAGTTCTGAATTCCCGAACAGACAACAAGTTCAATTAGAAGGAATTCAGCAAAAAAGTTGCGAAATTGTATTAAGCCCTGAAAAAAAATTCGTTACCCATATTACTCCTGACATGGTTGTGGTAACAGATCTCAATTCATCAAAATATGATGAAATATCAAAAGGAATATCTATAAACAAAGTTGCCAAGTTCATTCGTGATAATTTGGGCGAGTACCCGCATTCGCAGCTACTGGTAAGTGAAATTGATTATAATAAAAATCCGCTTTATGGTATAAATCAACTCCCCTCTTTTATAAGACCCTATGAAAAGCAATTTCAATTTGAAATGAAACTCTTAAAAACGGCCTTGATAAATATTCTAGAGGAGACTATTTATATAAACCCTAGAAAAGAACAATGGTTGACCGATGCTATAGCAAATTATTTAATGATTGCCTATGTAGATGAATTTTATCCTGACCAAAAACTTTTGGGGAAACTATCAAAAATATGGGGTATTAGAAGTTTTAAGCTAGCTAGAATGGGGTTTAATGAGCAATATTCTTTTTTACACATACTCATGGCAAGAAAAAATTTAGACCAGCCCCTTGAAACTTCTAACGATTCTTTAGTATGGTTCAACCAGAAAATAGCGAACAAGTACAAAGCCGGTCTAGGGTTAGCCTATTTATCTAGCTATATAGGCAAAGACAAGGTTGATAAGAGTATAAAAACATTCTACAAACATTATCAATTGAATCAGGTTCGGGTTTTAGATTTTAAATCTATACTAAAAAGAGCATCTGACACCAATATTGACTGGTTTTTTAGTGACTATGTTTCTACAGATAAGAAAATTGACTTTAAAATAAAAAAAGTAGTTAAGAGTAAAGATTCATTGACCATAACCCTAAAGAATAAAACGGGAACAAATGTGCCTATATCGCTTTTTGGGTTAAAAAAGGGTAAGGTAACATCTAAGTATTGGTTTTCAAATATAGAATCAGAGAAAACATTTACTATTCCTAGAAATGAAGAGCAAAGATTAGTTTTAAACTATGACCATAAAATTCCAGAATTCAATGAAAGGGATAATTGGAAATCTTTGGGCGGTTTATTTTCAGGAAACAAAAAATTAAAGTTCACTTTTTTCAGAGATGCTGAAAACCCGTATTACAATCAGGTTTTTTATGTGCCTGTTGTCAATTTCAATGTCTATGATGGGTGGACTCCAGGTTTGCGCCTGTACAATAAAACATTTTTGGAGCGACCGTTCGTTTTTGATTTTGCGCCTTCCTATTCATTTCGAGAAAAAGCATTTACAGGTTCTGGTAAATTTACATATAGACAATACCTAAAAAAATCAGGACTCTCTGTTCTTAATTACGGACTTCGAGGCTCTACTTCGCATTTCAATGTAAACTCAAGGGTTACAAGTTTTACACCTTCTTTTAGTCTTGGGTGGCGACCAGATGATCTTATTTCGAATAAAAGACAGGCGCTATCGTTTCGATATATAAATATTTTTAGAGATTTTGATGAAAGTCTTTCCGATTTAAGAAACAATCCTAATACACCTGACTATAGTGTCTTCAACGCTCGTTATATTAATGTTGACAATAATATTATCAACTATAAATTCTGGGTTGCAGATTTTCAACAAGCAAGTCAGTTTACCAAAATATCTTTTGAGTATAGATATAGGCGGCTTTTTGAAAGTAACCGTCAGTTAAACTTAAGGTTCTATGCTGGTAAATTTTTAAGAAATAACACAGACAATGGCTTCTTTGATTTTGCTTTGGACCGCCCTACCGATTATCTTTTCGATTACAATTATTTAGCACGTTCTGAAGATTCAGGAATCTTTAGCCAGCAATTTATTGTTGCTGAAGGTGCTTTTAAATCAGTTCTTGACGAGCAATATCGCTTTTCAAATGATTGGTTAGCTACCGCAAACGCCAGCACTAATTTATGGAAATGGGTAGAACTCTATGGTGATATTGGTTATGTAAAAAACAAAGGGGTAAGAGGTAAGTTTGTTTATGATTCGGGCGTTCGTTTAAATCTGGTAACCGATTATTTTGAATTGTATTTCCCCTTATATTCAAATAATGGATGGGAAATTGCGCAACCCAATTACGATGAGAGAATTCGTTTTGTTATAACCGCCAACATTAGAACCCTTACTAGGTTATTTACAAGAAAATGGTTTTAAATAATTGGTGTAATCTTAAAATAAATCTCGATTATTGTTTATTTCTTAACAAATCACACGGTGGATTCAAGTCATAAACGCAACGATTCCGTTGTTGTTGATTGCATGTACAAAAACTTCATTGGGTGGTAAATAATCGTGTCAGCTTTTTACTTTTCACTCCACACTTTTCATTCTTCACTTTTTACTTTTTACTTTTTACTTTTTACTTTTTACTTTTTACTTTTTACTTTTTACTTTTATTTAATAGAAACATCGTCTAAGTGTGTTAAAAAATTTAAAACACGAACTAATTGACCAAACTATTAATAAGAGCGTATTGGCCACCTGAAAAAATTCAAAGAAAAAGAAGAAAAAAGTTTAAACCACTTCAATAATTATTTAATCTTTATACCGTTTTAAGGGTTGCAAAAACCCTTGTCAATCCCTATTTTTACAAAAAAGCAACGCTCCTATATGAATATATCGCCTAAAACTAGCAACGACATTTCTTTTGAAGATTTTAGAACCCAGATTCTAAATGATTATAAAATAGCTGTTTTAAGTAGAACCTGTAGTTTAGTTGGTCGAAAAGAAGTCTTATCAGGAAAAGCAAAGTTTGGAATTTTCGGTGATGGTAAAGAATTACCCCAATTGGCAATGGCACGTTCATTTAGAGATGGGGATTTTAGAAGTGGGTATTATAGAGACCAAACTTTTATGATGGCATTGGATCTATTATCTCCCAAAGACTTTTTTCACGCCTTATACGCTACTACTAATATAGAGCAAGAACCTATGAGTGCCGGTAGGCAAATGGGGGGTCATTTTCTTACCTACAGTCTTAATGAAGATGGTAGTTGGAAAAATCTCACCCAACAAAAAAATAGTAGTTCCGATATTTCTTGTACCGCAGGTCAAATGCCCAGACTTTTAGGGCTTGCCCAAGCATCAAAAATGTACAGGAACCTTAAAGGAATTGATGCTTCAAAATTTTCAGTTGATGGAAATGAAGTCGCATGGGGAACTATAGGTAATGCCAGTACAAGTGAAGGACTCTTTTTAGAGACCATTAATGCAGGTGGGGTACTTCAAGTACCTATGGTCATAAGTATTTGGGATGATGAATACGGCATATCGGTACCAGCAGAACATCATACCACCAAAGAAGACATTTCTAAAGTGCTCAGTGGGTTTCAAAGAGATGAGGATGACAAAGGGTATGAAATGTTAAAAGTAAAAGGTTGGGATTATACCGCTTTGATGCACGCATATGAAAATGCATCTGATATTGCTAGAGAAGAGCATGTGCCCGTAATTTTACATATTACAGAACTTACGCAACCACAAGGGCATTCATCATCAGGTTCACACGAAAGATATAAAAACGAAGAGCGTTTAGAGTGGGAAAGACAAAACGACTGTAACAAGCGTTTTAAAGAATGGATTTTAGAGTCAGGTATTTCTAATGAAGATGAACTTGATGAACTTGAAAAAGCTATTAAAAAAGAAGTGCGAATAGCTAAGAAAGAAGCTTGGAACGAATATTTAGCACCTCATAAAGAACAAAAAAAAATACTGGTAGGCCTTTTGTCCAATGCAGCGAACTCGAGTCAAAATAAAAATTTTATAAATAAAATAAAAAATGACCTTATTGCTATAGAAGAGCCTATCAAAAAAGATATGGCAACTAGTGCCCGAAAAACATTGCGTTATCTTATTGGTGAAGACTCATCGGACAGAGATGCATTACTCAGGTGGACAAATGATTTCCTCAAAAATTCGCAAACTAAATACAGCAGTCATTTATACAATGAACATGCAAATAATGCAGCTAAAATTCCGCAAGTAAAACCTGTTTACAATAGTAATTCCGAATTAGTAGATGGTAGAGTTATACTAAGGGATAATTTTGACATATTGTTCAGTAAATACCCCGAATTATTAGTTTTTGGAGAAGATACGGGTAATATAGGTGATGTAAATCAAGGCTTAGAAGGGCTTCAAAAAAAGTACGGGGAATTACGTGTAGCTGATACCGGTATTCGAGAATCGACTATAATAGGTCAAGGTATAGGTATGGCTTTAAGAGGTTTAAGACCCATTGCCGAGATACAGTATTTAGATTATATTTTCTATGCCATGACAACATTGACCGATGATTTGGCAACCTTACGATATCGTACTTATGGCAAGCAAAAAGCACCATTAATTGTTAGAACTCGTGGGCATCGTTTAGAAGGTATATGGCATTCGGGTTCTCAAATGGGAGGCTTGATTCATTTGCTGCGTGGCATGTATATTTTAACACCACGTAATATGACTCAAGCTGCAGGGTTTTACAACACTTTATTAAAAAGCGATGAACCGGCACTGGTAATTGAAAGCCTTAATGGCTATCGCTTAAAAGAACCGATGCCGAAAAATATTGGCGAATTCTGTACGCCTATTGGGGTGGTAGAAACCATAAAATCAGGCAGTGATATTACTTTGGTTTCCTATGGTTCTACATTGCGTATTGTAATGCAAGTTGCCAAAGAATTAAGAGAAGTAGGCATTGATGCAGAAGTAATTGATGTACAATCTCTATTGCCTTTTGATATTAATCATGATATTGTCGAGAGTGTCAAAAAAACAAATAGACTGGTAATTATCGATGAAGATGTACCAGGCGGGTGTTCAGCTTACCTAATGCATGAAATACTCGAAAAACAAGGAGCCTATAAATATTTAGATAGTGCCCCTGAAACCATTACAGGCAATGCACACAGGCCTGCTTACAGTAGTGATGGCGATTATTTTTCCAAACCAAATGCTGAAGATATATTCGAGAAGGTATATGAAGTCATGCATGAGGCCAACCCAGAAGATTATCCTAGATTACGCTAATTCCAATCCGTGTTCTTTCCATATATTGAACTTAAACTTTTTGTTTGGAACCGAAAACATTCGCTTTTGTGCTCATATGAAGTCATTTTTTATTAGCATAGCATAGCTACGGTAGTCAAAAATGGCAAAATATGAGTGCCAAATGGAATATTTGCAGGTACCTGCCTGCCGTCAGGCAGGAAAGAAAAAGTTTAAACGAGTTCATTATAGTGTTCCAATACATTATATAACTGGTTAAATGAAATACATTGCAAGAATACAAGGTATTTATTCGAGCTCTAATTTATTTGATAAAAACCTTAGGTTTTCAAACTTCCCCTTCATACGAGGCAAACCATCTTGGAATTAGAACTGAAAGAGATTAAAATAAAGCCTCCTCTGTCTTTTATTAGGGTAGACTGCGAAAAGTTGATAAAAAATAGTAGCGTAATACTTCGCGATTTATTGCAATAATTTAAAATTAATACTACATTTATAACCAAATAAAATTTTTATAAATGGCAACTTCCCTCAGAAACAATATTGGTTTAGCATTTTTAAGAATAGCTCCCTCTGCTATGATACTCACTCACGGAATTCCAAAACTCCAGAAACTCATTGCAGGTGATTTTGAATTTGGAGATCCAATTGGTATTGGAGCTACTCCATCACTTTTTTTGGCTGTGATTGGGGAATTTTTGTGCCCTATATTGATTATTATTGGTTTTAAAACCAGATGGGCCGCAATACCACCAGCAATAACAATGTTAGTTGCCGGTTTTATAGTTCATAGTGCTGACCCATTTGATACGAAAGAAAAAGCAATGATGTATGCGCTGTTTTTTATTGCTATTGCATTGTTGGGGCCTGGTAAATATAGTATTGATCGTAAGTAATCTCAAATAATTTTTACTAGTAACTCTTTCAATAAATCTGCTTGGGATATATTGTTGGCTCCCACTCCTTTGCCCTTAAGGTCCAACTCTCTTAAATGTGATACAATTGCGCTGACCTTTTTCATAGGATAATTTTTAGCAGCTACTTGGTATTCGCCCACGAAATAAGGGTTTATGCCTAAAATACTGGCAACACTCTTAGGGTTATGGTCATTCATACCATGATATTTCAGCAACTGCGTAAAAAAGGTGTTCAATAAAGTAACCGTCACCACAAACGGATTGTCTTTTGGGTTTTGAGAAAAGTAATTGAGAATTCGGGCTGCTTTTACAACGTTACGTTCTCCGATCGCCTTTTTGAGCTCAAAATTATTGTAGTCTTTACTAATACCTATATTTTCTTCAATATCTAATGGTGTAATTTCTTTTTCCTTCGGAAGTACCAATTGCAATTTTTCAAGCTCATTGTTTATTTTACTTAAATCAGTCCCCAAAAATTCTACCAATAAAACAGATGCTTTTAGAGTTATTTTATACCCCTTTCCCTGTAAAGTTTTACGAATCCAATCTGAAACTTGGTTTTCATATAGTTTTTTGCTTTCAAAACAGATTCCGTTTTTCTTGATGAGTTTATAAACCTTCTTACGCTTATCGAATTTACTGTACTTATAGCAAAGTACTAATACTGTAGAGGGTTGGGGATTTTCAGCATAAGAACTCAAATTATCAATGGTTCTGGCTAAATGTTGGGCCTCTTTTACGATAACAACCTGTTTTTCGGCCATCATCGGATATCTTTTCGCATTACCTACAATATCCTCGACCGATACATCTTTTCCATAAAGTACCATTTGATTAAAACCCCGCTCCTCTTCTGCCAATACGTTTTTTTCAATGTATTCAGCAATCTTATCAATATAGTACGGCTCCTCTCCCATCAATAAATAAATGGGCATTACGTTTCCGTTTCTAATATCATTGACTATTTGTTTTACTTCATCCATCCAAAAAAAAACATCAAATTTGTGTTATGCACCCATTGAATTTTCCAGCATATCACTTTCGATTCAAAAATAGCGAAAATAAAGTCCATATTTTTGATGTTATCCGCAAAAAATTTGTGGTGTTACAACCTGAAGAATGGGTACGTCAACATTGGGTCCATCATTTAATCGAAGGCAAAAAATACCCAAAAAGTCTAATTAATGTAGAAAAACAGTTAGAAATCAATTCTCTAAAAAAAAGATACGATATTGTTGTTTTCACTTCAGATGGGTCAATTCGTATTTTGGTAGAGTGCAAAGCTCCAAAAATTAAAATAGACCAAACTACATTTGATCAGATTGCACGTTATAATATGAGCCTTAAAGCAGAATATTTAATAGTATCCAACGGATTGCAGCATTTTTATTGCAAAATGGATTTTGATGAAGAAAAGTATACTTTTCTAAAGGATATTCCTGATTTTAGCCGTTAATTTGCTACCGTTTTGAAAATAGCAATTGTTATATTAAACTGGAATGGTGAGGCGCTTTTGGAAAGCTACCTGCCTTCTGTCATGCAATACTCTAAAGAAGCTGATATTTATGTGGCCGACAATGCTTCGACCGATAATTCCGTAACTTTTATCAAGACCAATTATCCATCCATCAAAATAATTCAAAATAATTCGAACGAAGGTTTTGCCAAAGGTTATAATGACGCCTTAAAACATATTGATACCGATATATATTGCCTATTGAATTCTGATGTTGAAGTTACCCCAAATTGGTTAAAACCCATTCAAAAAGCATTTCAAGAACTTCCACAAGTTGCCATTTTACAACCTAAAATTTTAGATTTGCTAAAGCCTGAATACTTTGAATATGCCGGTGCAGCTGGAGGGTTCATAGATCAATTGGGCTATCCGTTTTGCCGTGGACGTATTTTTCAAGCACTCGAAAAAGATGAAGGCCAATATGATGGTATTCATGAAATTTTTTGGGCAACTGGGGCATGTATGTTTATCAAAAGCAATGTTTTTAAAGATTTAAACGGATTTGATGAAGACTATTTTGCGCACCAAGAAGAAGTAGATCTTTGCTGGAGAGCCAAAAACAATGGCCATAAAGTGTTTTATATAGGTAGCTCCAAAGTGTATCATTTAGGTGGCTCTACACTGAGTAATATGAACCCAAAGAAAACCTATTTGAATTTTAGAAACTCTTTGTTCTCTATTACCAAAAACCTACCTAAGAGAAAAGCATTTACAATACTATTTTTTCGTTTAATATTGGATGGTATTGCTGGTGTACGTTTTTTGTTCCAATTAAAATGGGACCACTGCTTTGCGGTTTTGCGTGCGCATCTCAATTTTTATAGGCATTTCAGAAAAATGTACCGTAAAAGGGAAAAAGCCAATTTTATATTAAAATACTACGCTAC
>QILY01000094.1 GCA_003232155.1 Maribacter sp. | reverse complement strand
TATTGGCCAACCCTATTTTTGACCCCAACCGTTGTAGTATTGATTTTCATCCTTTGCATTCGTATGGGGCAATTGTTGTTTACTTTCTATTTCTGTTTTTCAAAAAAACTCGAATTTTTGGTATTGCCCTGCTTATACATATTATTGCAGACATAGTCGATTGCCTTTTTATACCGATTTGATTATAAAATGAGTCATAGAGTTTTTTATTCTGATTCAGCAGCTTCGGCATCATTTTCATCAGCTTCCTTATAAAGATTGTTCTCCATAATATTTAGCTTTTTTAATTTGGCTTTCCAAGTTTCCAATGATTCTTTATGCTGGTCTACTCTTTTTATGACATCTTTTACTAAAGGATTGTCTTCTGAAGCATTAGAGAAAAATTGAAGATTGTTCTCTAACTGGCGAATTTCATTTTCACTTTCATCAATCTTTCTGCGGATAAAAGTACGTTCGTTCGAAATGGCCCTTTCGTTATCTTTTTGGGCCAATTGCTGAATCTTATTGCCATATTGAAGTAGTTCTGATTCTTGGCGACTAACATCAAGTTTTTTGAAAATGGCATCCAATATTTTATTGAATTTTTGATTGATGCTCTTTTTATTAAAAGGAACTCTACCATATGTTTTCCATTCTTCAATAAATGATTTGATGGTAGTAATATCTTTTTGGCGATCTCCAGAAAGTTCAAAAGATTTCAACTTATCTATACAAGCTTCTTTTTTAATCAGATTTTCATCTTCTTCTTTATGAGCCTCGTTTTTGAGGGCATGCAATCGGTCAAAATAATGGTTACAGGCATTTTTAAATTCCTTCCATATTTTATCTGAATATTTTCGGGGCACATGTCCAATCTTTTTCCACTCGTTTTGAATGCGCTTCATTTCTTGAGTAGTAGTATCCCATTCCTCACTATCTTTTAAAGAAGTGGCCAGATTCAATAATTCTCTTTTTTTATCAAGATTATCTTGCTGCTCCTTCTTTAAGTTTTTGTAATACGCATTTTTGTTCCGATTAAAACCACGAACGGCATCTTTGAAGGCTGCCCATGTTTTTTCGTTTACTTTTTGAGGTACTTTGCCTACTTTAAAAAATGCATTCCGCTGCTCTTCTAATAATTTAATTTGTTGTTGAAGGGCTTTGTGATTATTGGCCACATTAGCTGATAAGGCAATTATAGCAGCAATAATTTCATTTTTATTTTCAAGATTTTGCTCATAAACCTTCTCAAGGTCTTTGTAGTAGTCTTGTCTTCTTTGATGCAAAATTCCAGTAGCCTTACTAAATCGCTCCCAAATTTCTTCTCTGTGTTCTTTGCCAACAGGACCAATATCTTCTTTCCATATTTTATGTAAAGTTTGTAATTCATGAAACGCTTTACCTAAGTCTGGCTCTGTTGTTAACGCTTCTGCCCGCTCTACAATTTTTTGTTTCTCGGCCAAGTTGTGCTTAAAATCCAAATCACGTAATTCTCTGTTAAGATTTAGAAAATCATAAAAAATCTCAATATGGTGTTGATAGGTTTTCCAAACATTATTATAGTGGGTTCTAGGTATAGGCCCAGCATTACGCCATCTCTCTTGAACATTTTTGAAATTTTTATAAGTAGTATTTATATCTTCCTCTACATTGACCAAACTTTTGAGTTCTTCAATAATTTCAAGTCTTATAGATAGGTTCTCTTTCAAATTTTTCTCTAGACTTTTATAGTATGAGTTTCTTTTTTCACGATACTCACCATATACTTCATTAAACTGCCTTTTGGTGACCGAGTTGTATTTAAAATCAATTTCATTACCTCCTTGGGCTATAAACTCTTCTTTTTTATGTTCTAAAAATCCTTGAAATTTTAAATCAAATTCATATTTAATACCATCAACATGTTTTTTAATGGCCTGTACTTTTTCATTTTTAACCAATTTTTGTAACTCGCCCGTTAAATTTTCAATGGACATGGAGTGGTAGTCTAAAAGTGGAATCTGATGTCTATGATGGTTGTCAGTATCCTCGGCGTCTTCTGCATTATTTTCATCAATTTCTTCTAGTACATCCTCTTTAATTGTTTCAGAAGCTTCATCAGTATCATCATTAACTGTAACTGGCTCTTCAGTTTCTTCCGCAATGATTTCTTCAGTTTTAACTTCAGCAGCATCAACAACTTCTTCTGTAGTAGTATTTGTTTCAGCTTCTTCTGGCGTAATTTCAGAGCTTTTCTCTGAAACAGATTGTGTTTCAGTAGTTTCTGAATTTTCATTTTCTACTGCCTCATTGGGCAGTTCCTGTTCTTTCTCTTCTGACATTATTTATATATTAGTGACAAAAAGATTGTTATGGTAATATAGTGACAACCTTTTTAATGGCAAAAATTATAGCGTATTTCTTTACTGATATATGGTGTAGTCTTGGCATAAAAAGTTCTTAATATAGATTGATAATTTGGATGATTATTTTATTCTTGCCAGATTTTCCATGCTTTTTCAGCTTGAAATTCTAACATTTCTGAACCATTACAGATTGAAGCCCCCCTGTTTTCTCCTTCTAATAGAAATGTCGTTTTTTCAGGGTTGTATATTAAATCGAACAATAAATGTTTTGAAGTAAGAAATGAATAAGGAATATCAGGTTTTTGGTCAATATTAGGATGCGTACCTAAAGGGGTGCAGTTCACAATAACCGTATACTCATCGAGGATTACCTTACTTAAATTATCATAGGTATACTGTCCTGTTTTTGATTTTCTTGAAACAAATGCATAGGCCAACCCTAGTTTTTGTAAAACATGGGCAATTGCTTTTGACGCTCCCCCTGTACCTAAAATAAGGGCTTTGGTATGGTGTTTTTTTATATAGGGCTCAATTGACTTTTGAAACCCGTAGCCATCGGTATTATATCCTTTTAAACCGTTTGGGGTTACTTTTATGGTGTTTACTGCGCCAATTGTTTCTGCTTCAGGGTCTAGCTCGGCGAGATATTGCATCACTGCTTCTTTATAGGGAATGGTTACATTTAGACCTTTTATATTGTTTTCACCCTCAAATATATTGTTGAATTCTTCAATTTTTTGGATATCAAAATTTTCATAGGAATAATTATTCAATTCTAAAAAATTGAATTTTTTAGTGAAATATCCCTTTGAAAAAGAATAGGAGATATTTTTTCCTACTAACCCGAATCTAACTTGTTTGTTTTCTGTTTTTTCCATACCAATCCAATCCTAATAAAATACTTGTGCCAATAATAATAAAGAATACGGCCCACCATGTTTCAGAAACCTCCAGATCAGGAAAAAAACGCTCGTAGTTACTTATAATTCCCTTTCCGTTAGAATCTAATAGTGACAGCCCATTTTCATTAGTTTTGAATATGGTTTTTTTCCAAGGCCAAACCACGCCTAGCGATCCTGTAATAAACCCTATAATAACAGCGGTAGTGCTATTTTTATAATGTTTAAGCACATAACTCAACAAATGTGACAGTGATACCAAACCTGCCGTAGAACCTGCCGTGAATACAGCTAAAACTTTTAAGGCGTTCAAACGTTCTTCATTTTTTTTAAAACTAAAATCACCTTTGATTACTTCGGCAAAAGTATCATATAATGCATTGACAGAATCTACCAAAAGTAGTACGTAATTACCTAATAGAATTAAAATAAATGAGCCAGAGAGACCAGGCAAAGTCATACCAGAGACACTGATTATGCCACAAAAAAAGATGAACAATAAATTATTATTTTCTCTAGCGGGACTCAAAAAACTGATAGAAACACCAATGATAAGACCAATGATGCCTATTGTAATGGTTTTCTTGTTCCAATGCTTAAAGTCTTTGGCGATAAAGTAAATAGAGCCCAGGATCATACCAAAAAAAGCAGCCCATACATATAGTTCTTTTTTATCTAAAAAATAATCGAGCACCCTCGAAATACTGAAAAAACTTACCAGCATACCAAAAACCAACAGCGGTAAAAAATGCCCATTTATATAGTGGTAGAAACTTTTGAACCTTCCTTTAAATAAAAGAGTGAATGCCTTACCGTTTATTTTTTGAAGCGAATAAATAAATTCTTCATAAAAACCACCAACATATGCCACAATGCCACCCGATACTCCCGGTACTTTATTGGCCGCACCCATGCACAGCCCCTTAATGACCAGAAAAAACTTATCTAAAGCCGTTCTTGTGTTTTCCATACATCAGGCACTTATTCTTTTGAAGCTACTTTTTCCAGTATAAAAATAAGTGAAAAACCAATAATGGCTAGGGTGATCGCAAATATTAGTTGATTATCACCTTCAAATGCAAAAGGAGAAATGTTTTTTTCATTAATAACAATTACTTTTTCACCAAAGGTTTTGGTTTCCATCACTTTTTTCCACGGCCATATTTTAGGGAGAGAACCTAAAATAAAACCTGTCAATGCAGCTAGTGTAGCATTTTTATAATTTTTGAACATCCATTTTAACAAACGGGCAAAACTTAAGAGTCCGAATATAGCTCCTAGGGCAACAGTGACTACAATTTTCATGTCTTTTTCATGAACGGCCTCCAATATAGTTTTATATGACCCAAGTAATACTAAAATAAAAGCTCCTGAGATTCCTGGTAAAATCATTGCGCAGACAGCTATTGCACCTGATAAAAACAAATAGGGTAGGCTATCAATATTTTCATTGGGCGGTAGAGTTGTTATGAAATAGGCGATTGAAGTCCCTAATAAAAGCATGGCTATAGTTGCTATATTCCATTTTTCAATGGCTTTGCCGACAAAAAAGATACTTGCAGTTACCAAACCAAAAAAGAAAGACCACAATAAAATAGGCTGATTTTCCAAAAGCCAGTTAACAGCAGTTGCTAATGAAAAAAGGCTTATGAATATACCTGTGAACAGTGCTAACAGAAAGTTTCCGTTAAGCTTATTCCAAGCAAGCTTGAACCCTTCTTTTTTCAAAGTTTGAAAAAGAGAAAGATTTATATTATTTATCGAAGTAATAAGTTCTTCATAGATGCCAGAAATAAAAGCAATTGTACCACCTGATACACCAGGTACTACATCTGCAGCACCCATGGCTACTCCCTTAAGCGTGATAAAAAAGTATTGTAAAAAGTTTCGGTTTTTCATGGTGATAAAAAAACAAAAATAGTTTTTTTATCTGGATGCCTTTTTAATATCGGCTATAATGTTTTTGGTCCATTCCGTACCTGCAAATTGCGGAAATTCTTCTTCAAATAAGAACAACTTCTTTATATCGTTCTTCAAAGCATCGATTAAACTGATACGAGCATTGATGGGATCGTTGTTCAATAATTGAAAACCAGCCATTTTATATTGCAGTTTTACATTTTCAGGGTAAAATTCGCGACTTTGCGATAATATTTGAATAGCTGATGGCAAGTCACCGTTCAAATGTGATATTTCGGCCCATTTTAGCCAAGTATCCAATTCATAGTTTCCTAAATCTACTGCTTGTTTATAGGCATAATCAGCTTGGTGGTAATTTTTTAACGCTGTATTTATCTTAGCGCATTTTTTCCAATAATGTGGATTTTCGCCATCAATATTTAATGCTTTATTTATATAGTACAACGCTTTTTCGGCATTCTTTTTTCTATAATAAAAATCGGTGATTGCCAACCAACCTTTGTCCAATAATGGGTCTTCATGTACGGTTTGGTAGTAATAATATTTAGCCATGTCAGTATTGTTCAACTTTTCATGGCATTTGCCCATTCTTAGGTAAGCATGCGATGTAGGGTCTTCTATTTCAATAGTAGTTTCGTAATTTTCAATAGCTTCTTTGTACTTGCCCATCTTTTCAAGCACCTTCCCTTTTTCAAAATAAGCCCCTATAAATGTATCATCTGAAATAATGGCGAAATCATAAGATGTAAGTGCTTCGGCGTACATTCTTTTCGCATAATATTGTTTGCCCAATTGATGCCAAGCCACTTCACAGTATGGGTTTTTAGCTAAATACTCATTCAAGTAGTAAATGGCACCATCAAAATCTTCAAGAAATTCAAAACAATAAATGATATTATATAAAGAAGAATAATCTTGTTGGTCAAAAGCCACACACTTCATGAAATTATCTTTGGCCATTTTAAAATCATCTAAAAACAAATATTCCATTCCTAAAATTGAATACACATCTATAGGATTATCGGTTAGCTCAAGAGCTTTGTTCAAAAGATTGATTGCAGCTGTATGATTGTCTTTTTTAGAATAGATATTGGCACGCTGAATATATATTTCTTCATTGTTGGCATCCAAGAGTTGCAACTTGTCCAACATTTGTTCGGCATCATCTAGATTATTTTCAAAGACAAAAACTTCAACATTCAATAATTTCAACTCAATAGAATCTGGGTGCTGTTGTAGGCCAATTTTAATAGCTTTTTTAGCCAAAGCTACTCTACCATTATTGAGGTAGTGATGTATAATGTCTTCGAAATCCTCTGCGTCAAAGAAGTAGACATCATCAGTCTTAAGCATGAATTCGAACTTGGCTACTGGTTTGCCCGGTCTTTCGTTAGATTCTAACGCCATAGAAACATTTTGGTTAACTATGGAATTAAAAGTAAACTTTTGAAACTCTTTATGATGGGTGTTAAGGGCTATATTATTAACAAATTAGTTAACAAACTATTCTTTGTTACTATCAATTAGCCATCCCCGTTTTTTTATTTGAGCAATAAATTAAGCTGGCCACTATAATCAAGAAGAGGTGTTTTGCATACGCCCCACCCCTTGCTTTGGTCGTCATCAGTAAAATAGAGACCACTTTTGATGTTTTATAGTACCTTAAATCCGCAAGAGTGTTCGTTACGAATACTTTTGCGGATTTAAGGTAGTATATGAAGTTGGTAAGCTCTCTGGGGATATACTTATTGAGGTAATTGTAACCGGCATCGGGCAATAGACCAAAATACAATGTCCTACTAGATGATATACATGGCCACGGTAAGGACGGCAAGCATTGACCGTAGCCCATCAAAGGTTTTAGTTGAACATCCCCCAGTCCGTATTCCTGTTTTACATGCCTGTGATTATGATTTTCTTTTTTTTGGAATCATTTGGATTGTTAGAGTTCAGCACTTGTCATCACCGCCCCCTATGGGTAGCCTAAAAGCTACCTTCTTAGAAAGTGTGATTTTTATTTTTGTTACTCTTTTTGTTACCGGGAACTCTATTTTCCCTACCGATCGACCAACTTGATATGCTACACCTTTATGAAATAGCTTCGTGTTTGTTTTGCAACAATAAATTACAGCTCTCTAAGCAGTTCCCTAATTTTAAAACACCTCGGAACATCAATAAAATTAGAACTTAATAGGTTTTGTCAAGTATTTTTCGAGTGATGGCCAATAAAGTTATACTTTTGATATATCACCTAGGTATTTTATATATCAATTTTGGCGAAGCTGCTAAAATGATATACTAAATAAACTATACAAAATAACTTTCTAAGCCCTATTGCTGTTGGGTTCTGAAAAAAGCAGTATTTTAGTGGCATAAGATAAAAACATGTACATATATGTGTTCTACGCAATTTAAAACAAACTTCATCGAGGTAAATTTACCTTAGTTTATATTCAAATATAGAATTTTTTACTATCTTTGAGGTGAATTTACCGCAATTATATGATTAGCGAAATATTGAAAAAAAGTTTTAATACGAATTCTAATTTTGATGAATTATTAAAAAGTAAACTCAAATCAACCGGTTTGAGCAAAACTCATTTCGAAAGACTATCAGGCATTCAAAGGAAAAGTTTAGATGCAATTCTAAAAAAATCATCTAAACAGACTGATATAGTCAACTTACTTAAACTTGGCGAATTTTTAGAATTAAGTCTTGAAAAACTTTTAATACTTCATTTCAAAGACAGGCCAACAAATGAAATTAAAGAATTACAAAATTCAATGGATATAACTTACATCAATAAAAATTTCGACCTAAAAACATTAGCCAGTTTAGACTTTATCAAAATTGATGATTCTGTAGAAGATTTGAAAATAAGAATCTGTGAGTTTTTTGAAATCGATTCTATTTATGACTACGAACAAGAACTCAACAACGCATTATATAGTAGAACAAAAAGGACATTCAGTGATAAAATGAAAGATTTTTGGATAAAATCTTCGTATAAATACTTTGAACTAATAGATAACCCAAACGAATATTCAAGGGAACGACTTATTGATTTAATTCCAAAAATAAAGCCATACACCCAAAATGTCGAAAAAGGTCTATTAACTATTTTTCAAGCATTATTCAATATTGGAGTAACAGTTGTATTCCAACCTTCTCTTCCAAAAACACAAATTCGAGGTGCAACATTTTTCATAAATAACAAACCTTGTGTGGTAATTACGGATTTCAACAAAAATTACGCTACAATTTGGTTCGCATTAATACACGAATTAAATCACGTTCTTTTTGATTTAGAAACTATTGAGGACACGAAATTTCATCTTTCTGGAGAGCCAGATTTGTTTCTTTTACAAGAAGACAAGGCAAATGAATTTGCTTCAGAATACTTGCTTTCTTCAGAAAAAATGAGATATATCGAGAAATTAATCAACAATCCATTGGTTGTTCGTCGATTTGCAAAAGAATGTCAAGTTCATCCTTGCATAATATACTCACAATATCAATGGAGACAATCTGAATTAGGTAATAATTATTGGGGTTTATTTAAAGAACATTTTCCAGATGTCACTTTGGCAACAAAAAATTTAAATATATCAAATTGGGATGTCAAGTCATTAAAACTTGCAGCTGAAAAAATAAGAGAACTTTTAACAGTATAGAATGGCTAAAAAAAATAAGAGTACCGACAAGAAAAAAAGAGAGTTATCAAAAGAAGATATCGAACGTTTAGAGTTACTTCAAAAAGCGGACGAAGTGAAAGGAGAGCAACTATCAATAAATCTCGATTCCAAAATAACCGTTGAAAATCAAGCTGTAAAATTACTTGGTCAAACCATTGACGACCCAGTTGAAAAGTTTCAGCTTTACTATCACGGACTTTCAAAACTTCTCAAAGACAACTTGCCAAAAGGGAAAGAAAATGAACAAGTCCGTCGAATAGTCTATGATGAAAAGAATATTTTGATTAATCGAGGAGCGAAAAAGGACGAAAAAGGAATAAGAGGTAGCGATGGAAGAATGGCATATGTAGAAGATTTAGAAACTGCAATTCAAATTGTAGCTGATTGGATTTCGAGAAAAGGTTCGCCATCTGAAATATTTATGGCTTTTTGGGACAAGAATGAAGAGCTAAACTACGGACATCAGGACTAAAAAACTGCGTAGAATCGAGTAGACGGCTGACAGTCGAATGACTGCCAGTGCGCCTCTCACACCACCAAGCGTACTGGTCTCGTACTTGGCGGTTCGTTAATGATGCTTCACTTTTTTTTGTTTAGTTGTCTCGCTTAATTCAAGGCTGTAATTCTACTGGAAAACTATCCGTAGCATAGTATTGCTCCTTGGTTTATTAAAGACCATTAACGTTCGGTCCTTCGCTAGTCC
>QILY01000132.1 GCA_003232155.1 Maribacter sp. | reverse complement strand
AAAACCCGTGAATAATGCGGGTTGGGGTAGTTTTTTAATTTTTATCCTTCAAAAATTCAATAGGTTTCTTAACCATTTTTGGTTGGTCGGGTATTGCTTGTTTAGAGGAAGGGTTTTCAAATACAGAAAGACCTGTTGTATTTGAAAATCCCTTTATTGGGATTTGATTTTTAATTAGGCTATTTTTGACGTGGATTTTAATTCAGAAAAATGAGCGAGATAAGACATAATTGGACGAAACAAGAAATTCTTGATATCTATAATAAACCCTTGATGGAGTTGCTTTACGAAGCAGCAACTGTGCATCGTAAAAACCATGACCCCAATACGGTTCAGGTATCTACTTTACTTTCTATAAAAACAGGTGGCTGTCCTGAAGATTGTGGTTATTGTCCACAAGCAGCTCGTTATCATACTGATATTGAAGGGAATGATTTAATGACCGTTTCGCATGTAAAAGCGCAAGCACTTCGAGCAAAATCTTCAGGTAGTTCTAGAGTTTGTATGGGCGCTGCGTGGCGAAATGTAAAAGACGGTCCAGAATTTGACCAAGTGCTAGAGATGGTGCGTACCATTAACAAGCTAGACATGGAAGTTTGTTGTACGCTAGGTATGATTACCGAAAATCAAGCCAATCGATTGGCTGAAGCAGGTTTATATGCTTATAACCATAATTTAGATACTTCCGAAGATTATTATAAAGATGTAATTTCTACGCGTGCCTTTAAAGATAGATTAGAAACTATTGATAATGTTCGTAAAAGTAACGTAACGGTTTGTAGCGGTGGTATTATTGGTATGGGTGAGGAGCTAGAAGACCGAGCAGGTATGTTAGTTGCACTGACTTCGTTGAACCCTCAGCCAGAATCAGTTCCAATTAATGCTTTGGTTGCTGTAGAAGGCACACCAATGGAAAAAATGGAACCAATTGCCATTTGGGATATGATTCGTATGGTAGCGACCACAAGAATCGTTATGCCCGAGACCCAAGTTCGACTTTCTGCCGGCCGTACCGAAATGAGCAGAGAAGGTCAAGCCATGTGTTTCTTTGCTGGTGCAAACTCTATTTTTGCTGGGGATAAGTTGCTTACTACGCCCAACCCAGATGTAAATGAAGATATGAAAATGTTCGAGTTGTTGGGCTTGAATCCGCAAAAACCTTTCACTAAGGTTTCACAACCTAAAACAGTAGAAGCTGAAGATTCACAATTACAAACCTTAGGAGAAAAACCAAAATGGACGAGACCTGGGCATAAAATAGAACGAAACGAAGAAGCAAAGGCTACTGTTAAGTAAATTAACAAATATTCCAAGCTCAAGACCCTTTAAAATAATTTTAAGAATATTATTTTTCACTTTTACTAAATTTACATTTAATAAATAACCCAAATTCCATTGAAGTTACAAGATATTCCTAGGGTAAAGACCATTACTAAGGAAGATTTTATAAAAAACTATTTCAAACCGCAGAAACCTGTTGTTATTGAACAGTTGAATGCTGATTGGCCAGCATTTACTAAATGGAACTTGCACTATATGAAAGAAGTGGCAGGTGATAAAATCGTTCCACTGTATGACGATCGCCCAGTACATCATGATGATGGTTTCAACGAGCCACACACTAAAATGAAGATGTCCGATTATATTGACCTCCTCGAAAAAGAACCTACCAAATACCGTATTTTTCTTTGGAATATTTTAAAAGAAGTACCAGAGTTGCAAAAAGATTATACATATCCTGATCTTGGACTTAAGTTGATGAAAGGTCTTCCTATGTTATTCTTTGGTGGAAAAGACTCCCACACTTTTATGCATTATGATATTGATTTGGGCAATATTTTTCATTTTCATTTTGAAGGAAAAAAGGAGTGCATTCTATTTTCGCAATCAGAGACCAAGTATTTGTATAAAGTCCCGCATTCGCTCATAACCCATGAAAGTATTGATTTTTCTGATCCTGATTATGAAACATGGCCAGCTTTGAAGAAAGCAAATGGGTATCGAACCCATTTGGAACATGGCGAAGTTTTATATATGCCAGAAGGATATTGGCACCATATGAAATATCATACCCCAGGTTTTTCAATGAGCCTTCGCGCTATTACCCGTAACCCTAAAAATTTGGCAAAAGCCTTTTATAATGTTTTGGTTATGCGCTATTATGATAATCTTATGCGTAAGCTCAAAGGTCAAAAGTGGATTGAGGACAAAAATGAAAAAGCTATATATAATACTAATAAAAATCTATAAACAACACCATTAATTCGTGCAGGCGAGAACTTAGAAATGCATAGGTTTCAAACCAATTCTTGCAGTTTAGTATACACCAAATGACTTTCCCAACCTCTATATAGAAGGTAATCGGCTAATTTCTTTTTTCTTTTTTGAATATTTTTTTCAGTAACCTGTTCCAATCTTTTTTTCGCCAAAGCGTCCAATGTTTCTATATAGGCTTTTTCATCAATCTCTTTTATGGCAGCAGTAATATTATATTTGCTGATTCCGCGTTGTTTCAGTTCATTTACAATACGGTTTTTGCCCCATTTTTTGATATTGAACTTACCGCGGGAAAAGCTTTGGGCAAACCGTTCTTCATTTAAATAGTTTTCTTGTATCAAATAAGTGATTATTTGGCCTATAGCTTCTGGAATCATACCCATATCACGAAGTTTTTGATTTACTTCTTTATGACAGCGTTCTTGATAGGCGCAATAGCCTTCCAGTTTTCGGGTGGCTTCTTGTAGGGTGTAGGTTTCTGTTTTTTTGTACAAGATTATAACTTTAATTATAGATGTCTAAATTAAATCAACGAATAATAAAGGAAAAAGCTATTCCAAATAGTAAGCTTAAAATCATTATTATCATAAATGAAATTGCAAGTATTCCAAAGAATTTAAAAAGTTTTAAAATAGATTCTGCCACAGATAACTTATGAAGTTTTCCATAGGCATAGGTGTAATAGATAATTAATAAAACAATGGCTATAATATAAACTGAAGGATTGGTGAATACACTGATTGTAAATATTAGAGATGTAACTAAAAAACTAAGACCTTGTACATAACTATTAATAACAAGGTGTTCTCCGTAATTATAGGGTTTCCTATAGGTTAAAAAAGATAAGAATGTATAAAAGGGCAGAGAAAACACAACGAGTAGGTTAAAGTACTTTAACATAAAAGAACTAAGTTTCGTAATAATTTCCATCTGTTCTTGCTTGTATGCTACAATATCAAATTCTTCTCCCATTTGTTTTTGCATCATATTGCCAATAACCTCAACGCTTTGAGCATTTGATTCAATATTTAGAGCTAAATAATCCTCTAAAAAAAAATTAAAAATAAATAATGCAATTGCAGCCCCCAATCCCAATAAGGTAAATGGGTTCATATACTTTTTTCTAGCTCCTTCTATGTATTCTTTTAAAAGAACATCAGGTTTTAGAATTAGCATTCTTAATGTCAGAAAGAATTTATTATCCCAACCAAACACATTACTGGCAAGGTCCGAAACTAGATTTTTTACGGTTATTCGTTTACGTATTACTCTTGAGCCACAATTATCACAAAACAGTTGTTCGCTTTTCAGTTGACTATTGCAATTCTTACAAGTCATTAATTTTGGTTGATTCGGTTAGTTAACAATAAATTTTTTAGGTTAAAGACTAAACCTCCCGTTCAAAATATAAATAATGATATACGGCAGCTCCAAAAGTTACGGCATCGGTAGAGGCTAGTGACCAACCTTCTTTCGCATACTGATCTAAAAGTTCTTGAATTTTTTTAGTAGCATCTTTAATAATGTGCTTTGTATCAAAGGAGAGTTTGCTGTAGAGAAGAAAAGATTCTACTTTATATTCTTTCATGGTTATGTTTTTAGTGGTTTGTAAAATACAAAAACTTTGGTACATCCATTAGAATTAATAAAAAGGGGCTGCACGACAAATTTCCCTTTTCTGTTCAAAAGAAAACCATTTTACTGGATTGTCTTCCCCAGCCCCCGAAGTGAATTCGGGGCAGGCTCTCCAGAAGGAGGGGAGCAGACCCAGCAAAAAACTAGGGACTCAAAGGTGTCGAGAAACAGTTCCCTCCCTTCTGGGGAGGGTTAAGGTGGGGACGATTCCAAGGCGAAACTTTCTAAATCTGTTGGATTTAGGAAAATTTGTCGTGTACCCATAAGAAGATAGGAAACAGATATTTAACCCGTGAATAATGCGGGTTAATGTTGTAGTTATCTAATAAATTCATAAAGATTGCCATCTGCGCGGAAATGAAAATAAAACAGCTATAAATAAAAAAAGCGACCCCATTGCTGAAGGTCGCTTAAATTTTGAAATCGCCATTATGGCTTAATATATGGTTTTACCGTCTTTGTCTTTAAAACGGTATTCAAGATACGTATACGCATCTCTTGGTTGAACTTTTATGCTTTTCTTATGTTCTAAGAACCACTTAGAGCGTATAGACGGGAAACCTTTGGTTATATAGGCTGCAATGAACGGATGTATGTTCAGTGTAATTTTGCCTTTGCCCTTAGGGCCTTTTAAAAGTTTCTCTAGGTCGGCATTTATTTTATCGATCAAAACAATAGGAGCTTCAACTTGGCCTGCGCCATTTGGGTTCTCTTCAGTAGTTTTAATATTCATTTCGGGCCGTACCCTTTGTCTTGTAATCTGTATCAATCCAAACTTACTCGGGGGCAATATTTTATGTTTGGCGCGATCATCTTTCATTTCATCTCTAAGATGGTCAAAAAGTTTTCTGCGGTGTGGTGCTTTTACCATATCGATAAAGTCTACCACTATAATACCTCCCATATCACGCAAGCGCAGTTGTCTTGCGATTTCTGATGCCGCTAATAGATTTACTTCTAATGCGGTGTCTTCTTGGTTTTTGGCCTTGTTCGAGCGGTTACCACTGTTCACATCAATAACATGAAGTGCTTCGGTATGCTCTATAATAAGGTACGCTCCCCTACTCATGGTAGCGGTACGGCCAAATGAAGTTTTGATCTGTCTTTCTATTCCAAATTTTTCAAAAATAGGAAGAGAAGAACTGTACAATTTTACAATCGATTCTTTGGCTGGTGCAATTTCCAGCACGTAATCTTTAATTTGGTTGTAGAGCGCTTCATTGTCTACGTGTATTCCTGTATAGGAATCATTAAAAACATCCCTTAAAATACTGGAAGCCCTGTTCAGCTCTACCAATACTTTTGAAGGGGCTTGCGCTTTGTATAATTTCTTACACATTGCTGACCACTTGTTCAGCAAGTTTTCTAGGTCTTTGTCTAGTTCTGCTACTTTTTTGCCTTCTGCTACTGTTCGGATAATAACTCCAAATCCTTTAGGCTTAATACTTTTTACAAGCCTTTTAAGTCGGTCTTTTTCTTCGTTACTACCAATCTTTTGAGAGACTGATACGCGATCGGAAAAAGGCACCATAACCAAATAGCGCCCTGCTATTGAAAGCTCTGAGCTTATTCTTGGTCCTTTGGTAGATATGGGTTCCTTTACAATTTGCACTAATAAGGACTGATTGGCTTTAATAACATCAGTTATTACACCATGCTTATCAATGTCTTTTTCAGTTTGGAAGTTCTTTAGGGAGTAATCTCTTAGTCTCCCTGTACTTACTTGTTTTATGAATTTTAGCATTGAAGATAGTTGCGGCCCAAGGTCATGATAATGCAGAAAAGCATCTTTTTCATAACCTACGTTTACGAAGGCAGCATTTAACCCGGTAACGGGTTTTCTCACTTTGGCAATAAAAATATCACCAACTGAGAAGTCATTATTATCATCTTCTTTATGTAATTCAGTAAGTTTCCCATCCTTTAATAAGGCAAAATCAACAGCATCGGAACTAGATCTTACGATTAATTCTCTATTCACCTGAATTTATTTATACTCGTCATGCAAAAGCATGACAAATGGATTAAACAATATTGAAGCAGGTAATTATAAACCTGCCGAAATCCTCTACTTAGGAATTTCTATGTCAATGAACGTAATAAAAAACGAAAAAGTAGTTGTAACAACTACTTTTTCTTGTGTCGGTTAGCTCGCCTACGCTTCTTGCGCTTATGGGTAGCTACCTTATGTCTTTTTCTTTTCTTACCACTCGGCATAAAGTTCTTCTTTTAATATGATTACTATTTTATTTTACTTCAACGTTGCTTTTAACACCTTCTACAAAAACTTTTGCAGGTTTAAATGCAGGTATGTTGTGGGCAGGTATTTTGATAGTAGTGTTCTTTGATATGTTTCTACCTGTTTTTTCAGCCCTTGTTTTGATAATAAAACTTCCAAAACCTCTTAGGTAAACATTGTCACCACTCTCTAAAGAAGATTTTACCTCTTCCATAAAAGATTCTACAGTTGCTTGCACATCTCCTTTTTCAATTCCCAGTTTATCTGAGATTTTAGCTACAATTTCCGCTTTCGTCATCTTTAATAATTAGATTTTCTGTATGTTTTTTCGGGATGCAAATATATATAAATTAAATTGAATCTTTTATCCTAAACAACTAATTTTAAGTGTATAAACTAGTACTTTTGACTTTAAGTATCTGTGTTGATGACTTTTTCCCAGAAAATTTTAATTTGGTATGCAGAAAATAAACGCACTTTACCTTGGCGGCGTACTAGAGACCCTTATAAAATCTGGCTTTCAGAAATTATGTTGCAACAAACTCGAGTTGTGCAAGGCACGCCTTATTATTTGAAGTTTATTGAACATTTTCCTACGGTTTATGATTTGGCGGAAGCAGAAGAAGAACAAGTTCTCAAATTATGGCAAGGCCTTGGATACTATTCAAGGGCCAGAAACCTTCATACAACAGCTAAAATGGTTGTTGGCCAATATGATGGAAAATTCCCCAATACCTACAAAGAACTTTTAAAATTAAAAGGCATTGGCGATTATACGGCAAGCGCAATAGCATCTATCTGTTTTAATGAAGCTCAGCCTGTAGTTGATGGTAATGTATACCGTGTTCTAGCTCGCTATTATGGGGTTTCAAAACCTATAAATAGCACCGAGGGCATCAAATATTTTAAAGAATTAGCTACTGAGGTGATGGATGCCGAAAGTATTAGGGATTACAATCAGGGCATTATGGAATTTGGCGCCATACAGTGTACACCCAAAAAACCATATTGTCTGCATTGCCCTTTAAATGACAGTTGTACAGCATTAGAGAAAAACAAGGTTGCCGAGCTTCCTGTAAAAATCAATAAAACGAAAGTGCGCAATCGCTATTTTAATTATTTGGTGATTACTGATGGGGATAATAAAACCATATTACAACAACGTACCGGGAAAGGAATTTGGCAGAATTTATGGGAATTCCCTCTTCTAGAATCTGAAAAGGACATTGATTTAGAGCAAATAAAACAACAACTTTCAACAGTTGTTCACATCCATGGCAATTTTGAAGTTTCACAGCATACTGCTGATGTAATTGTACACAAACTTTCTCATCAGCATTTGTATACCCGTTTTTGGATCGTAAAAACGAACACTGAACTAGAGGGAGCTAAAGGGCTAACAGAACTAGAAAACTACCCTGTTCCTGTTTTAATAGCAGATTTTATAAGTGCGTTTAAAAATTCGTATTTTTGATTTACAATTTATAAGAAAAGAAGATGAGTGGCACATTGAATAAAGTTATGTTAATAGGGCATTTGGGCGATGAGGTGAAAATGCACTATTTCGAAGGGGGTAATAGTATTGGCCGTTTTTCGATAGCTACCAATGAAAGTTATACCAATAAGCAAACCGGTGAGCGAGTAACCAATACAGATTGGCATACTATTGTAGTACGCAATAAGACCGCTGAAATATGTGAAAAATACCTTAGTAAAGGTGATAAGGTATATGTTGAAGGACGACTAAAAAACCGTCAATGGCAAGGTGAAGATGGCAATACCCGCCATACTACCGAGGTACATGTACAAGATTTTACTTTCTTATCGACCAAAAAGGAAAGTATGGCGAATGCGCAGTCAAGCGCACAGCCACAGCAACAAACTCCAGCAGCTACCCATACAAATACAGTTGCGAATACAACATCGGTAAATGAACCAAAAGAGGAAGACGATTTGCCCTTCTAAGAATCTATTAAATTAAAATTATAACTATTGGACTCTGACCCCCTTGGTTTTCTGCTAAATTTTATTGTTTTTGATAGTGCCTTTGCACTTAAGGTTGCCATTTTGCCGGTATTGCTCTTTTGTTCTGCACTTATTTCTGGTGCTGAAGTAGCATTTTTTGGTCTTTCGCCCACAGATGTTAATGAGATAGATGAAAAAAAGACACCCAGAGGTTCTATTATAGTTAAATTGCTAAAGCGGCCTAAAAAATTATTGGCCACTATTTTAATTGCGAACAATGCTATAAATATTGGTATTGTATTACTCTTTAATACAATTGGTGACACTCTTTTTTCTAATATTACTATCGTATGGTTTGGTTTTATCTCGGCCCGTTTTGTTTTAGAAGTAATTGTAGTTACTTTCTTGATATTAATGTTCGGCGAAATTTTACCCAAAGTATATGCTAACCGAAACCGTAGAAGTTTTTCACATATAATGTCTTATCCGCTTAAAGTGTTGGATTTTATATTTTCCCCTTTGAGTTTTCCTATGCAATCGGCAACCATATTTTTATACAATAAACTGGGTAAAGAAAAATCCAATTTGAGCATCGACCATTTGTCTCAAGCGTTGGAACTAACTTCTGAGGATGATACTACTAAAGAAGAACAAAAAATTCTCCAAGGCATTGTTTCTTTTGGTAATACCGATACAAAACAGGTCATGCGCCCGCGTATAGATATTTTTGCCCTAGGCGAGGAAATGAAGTTTAGAGAGGTGTTGGAAGAAATTAAAAAACATGGCTATTCAAGAATACCTGTTTTTTCTGAAAATATGGATAATGTATTAGGGGTGCTCTATGTGAAAGACCTGTTGCCGTATATAGACAGAAAGACTTTTAATTGGATCTCATTGATTAGAGAACCTTATTTTGTGCCCGAGAATAAGAAATTGGATGACTTATTGTCTGAATTTCAAGAGAAAAAAAATCATTTGGCCATTGTTGTAGATGAGTATGGAGGAACATCAGGTATTGTTACACTTGATGATATTATTGAAGAGATTGTGGGTGATATAAGTGACGAATTCGATGATGAAGACCTGGTATATTCTAAATTGGATGACTACACCTATGTTTTTGATGGAAAAACGACCTTGAAAGATTTTTACAGAGTAGTTCGTATCGAAGATGAGGATGATTTTGAAGAACAGAAAGGGGAATCGGAGACCATTGCTGGATTTGTATTGGAAATTGCCGGAATTTTTCCTAAAAAAGGAGAAAAAGTGTTATTTAAAAACTACCAATTTGTAGTGGAAAGTTTGGACAAAAAACGCTTGAAACAAATAAAAATAACATTGCCCCATGATGAATAGATGCATTTTTGTACTTCTTATTGTTGTACTTGCTTTTGCTGCTTGTAAGGATAATGTGTATCCTAAACCTAAGGCCATGTTGCGGTTGGAATACTCCAAACCAGAGCCCAAAACATTCGAAACGGACCAATTTACTTTCGAATATAGTGAGATGGCAAAAGTCAAGGTTAAAAATAGTTCATCATTGACCATTGAGTACCCAGAGATGAAAGCCGCTATTTTCATCAATTACCGTAGCGTAGAAGAAGATCTAGATAAATTAATGATAGATGCGCAAAAACTAAGTGTTGAGCATGCTAAAAAAGCAGATGACATGAAGCATAAAGTATACGAGAATGAAGAACGTAAAGTGTATGGTGTCTTTTACGAGGT
>QILY01000095.1 GCA_003232155.1 Maribacter sp. | reverse complement strand
CTGTTTCAACATTAAAAGTTATCCCCAAAATATCAACAATATAGTAGTTTCCATAGCAAAAATAGTACATTCGTTTTGATAGTGGAACAGCAGAGCAGTAATACTGAAATCACTTTGGGCAAAACAGAAAAAACAAAGAAGGTAACCCCTTTAATGAAGCAGTACAATAGTATCAAGACTAAATATCCTGATGCGCTATTGCTATTTCGCGTAGGTGATTTTTACGAAACTTTTAGCGAAGATGCCGTAAAAACTGCGAAAATTTTAGGTATAATATTAACTCACCGAAATAATGGTGGTGACCGTACCGAGCTAGCTGGTTTTCCTCACCATTCATTGAACACTTATTTGCCAAAATTAGTCAAAGCTGGGCAACGGGTTGCGATATGCGATCAATTGGAAGATCCTAAAATGACAAAAACCATCGTAAAACGTGGTGTGACCGAATTGGTGACCCCCGGTGTCGCCATGAACGATGATATTCTCAATGCTAAAACCAATAATTTTTTATGTGCTGTTCATTTTGGACGAAAATTATTAGGTGTTTCTTTTGTAGATATTTCAACAGGAGAATTCTTGACTGCAGAAGGTAATGAAGAACAAATTGATAAATTACTTCAAAACTTTGCCCCTAATGAAGTTTTAATATCGAAAGCCCACAAAAAAGAATTTTTAGAGATTTTCGGAAGCCAATTCCATACTTTTTTTATGGAAGATTGGACATTTCAAGAAGACTATGCCCTTGAAACACTTACTGATCATTTTAAGACCAAGACCTTAAAAGGTTTTGGAGTAGACCATCTGAACAACGGTATAATTGCATCAGGAGTAGTATTGCACTATTTGTCAGAAACTCAGCATAGGCAATTACAGCACATTAATACCTTAAGTCGAATCACAGAAGAGGAGTATATATGGATGGACCGATTTACCATCAGAAACTTAGAATTATACCATTCTAACAATATCAATGCAATAACATTACTTGATGTTATTGATAAAACCATAAGCCCCATGGGCGGTCGATTATTAAAACGCTGGCTGGCATTGCCCCTTAAAAACGTTGAAAAAATAAAAAAAAGGCACCAGGTCATCTCACATTTGACCAAAGAAGAAGACACGCTACAAAAACTACAGCAGAACATCAAGCATATGGGCGACTTGGAGCGTTTGATCTCAAAAGTGGCCACAGGTAAAATAAATCCGAAAGAGGTAGTTCAACTTAAAAATTCATTGGAAGCCATTGTACCCATAAAACAAATGACTTCGCAGAGTGATAATGATGCCCTGCAATTAATTTCTGACCAATTAGACCCTTGTGACCTTCTTAGGTCAAAAATAAAGGAGGTGCTCAATGAAGAGGCACCCGTACAAATTCCGAAAGGAAAAACAATTGCCGATGGATATTTATCAGAGTTGGATGAACTTCGTAAACTTGCTTTTTCAGGTAAAGATTATCTGAACAAAATGCTTGAGCGAGAAACTGGGCGCACAGGTATCACTTCTTTAAAAATAGCATCGAACAATGTATTCGGATATTATATAGAAGTTCGCAATACCCATAAAGACAAAGTACCGGAGGAATGGATCCGTAAGCAAACTTTGGTCAATGCCGAACGTTATATCACTGAAGAACTCAAAGAATATGAAAGTAAAATTCTTGGCGCCGAAGAACGTATTTTAAGTCTTGAACAGCAGTTATTCTCACAATTGGTAGTATGGATGCAGGAGTATATAACCCCAGTACAGAACAATGCTTACCAAATTGCCCAATTAGATTGCCTTTGTGGGTTTACCCAATTAGCCAAAGAAAGCAATTATGTAGAACCTATTATCAATAAAACTACAACTATTGAAATAACCAATGGACGACACCCTGTTATCGAAAAACAATTGCCATTGGGAGAAGCCTATATTGCGAACGACATAGTTCTTAACCGGGAAGAGCAACAAATTATTATGATTACTGGGCCTAATATGAGTGGTAAATCTGCTATTTTAAGACAGACCGCTTTAATCGTATTATTGGCACAAATGGGAAGCTTTGTCCCTGCCGATGCTGCTAAAATAGGCTATGTAGACAAAATATTTACACGTGTAGGTGCCAGTGACAATATTTCTATGGGCGAATCAACTTTTATGGTCGAAATGAACGAAACGGCATCGATCTTAAATAACCTTTCAGAACGCAGTCTAGTATTATTAGATGAAATTGGACGGGGTACGAGCACCTATGACGGAATTTCAATCGCCTGGGCTATTTCAGAGTTCTTACATGAACACCCGGCAAGAGCAAAAACCTTATTTGCCACACATTATCATGAGCTCAATGAAATGAACTCAACTTTTGAGCGCATCAAAAATTTTAATGTCTCTATAAAAGAACTAAAAGACAATGTGCTCTTTTTACGCAAGCTTATTCCAGGTGGCAGTGAACACAGTTTTGGTATACACGTAGCAAAAATGGCCGGTATGCCACAACAAGTGATTCAAAAAGCAAATAAAATATTAAAAAAGTTAGAAAAATCACATTCTAACGAAGAACTTACTGATAAGTTACAAGCTTCACAAGATGAAATGCAACTCAGCTTCTTTAATTTAGACGACCCCTTACTTGAGGAGATAAAAGAAGAGATTATTGATTTGGATATCAACACACTTACCCCTATAGAAGCACTTATGAAATTAAATGAAATCAAACGTTTGCTTACCAAAAACAAAAAAGCAACATCTTAAATAAATGATTCTCAGCTTTGAGAAAAAAAATTCTTTTCGTTAAAAAGTTCTTTGCACTTTATAGAATTGTATTAAATTTGCATCCGCATCAGGTAAGATATTAAGTTCTTTACAATAGGCGAAAGTAGCTCAGGGGTAGAGCATCACCTTGCCAAGGTGGGGGTCGAGGGTTCGAATCCCTTTTTTCGCTCAAAAAACGCTGTACATCGGCGTTTTTTTTGTCCGTCGAAACCATATATCGGTTTAGAGGCTCGAGTGGTGGAATTGGTAGACACGTTGGACTTAAAATCCAATGGACATTAGTCCGTATGGGTTCAAGTCCCATCTCGAGTACTTCAATCCCTGTTAATCAATTGATTTTTCAGGGATTTTTTATTAGAATTTTATAAATATTAATTATTTGATTCAAGACTTAATCATAGCAATGCTTTGGAGCATCTCCCCCTTTGGAGAGGCTAAAGTGGGTATTCCTTACGGGATGTTCAACAACATCAATATTTATTTGGTGTTTATTTGTTGTTTTTCAGCTAATATATTAGTCTTCCCATTTATGATGTTCTTCTTGGAGAATATAAACAAGTATCTATTACGATGGAATTTTTATAAGAAATCTGCTATATATATTGCCCGAAAAGCTAAGCTTGGTTCGGTCAATAAAATTAAAAAATATGGGTTTTGGGGGCTTATCGTTTTTGTAATGATTCCACTTCCAGGCACAGGTGTTTATGCTGGTAGCATAGCGACCTATCTTCTAAAAATTGATAAGTCAAAAGCTTTCTTAGCGAATATCATAGGTATATTCATATCATCGGTTTTTGTCTGGGTTACCACTTTACTTTCAATGAAAGGTATAGCTTAATAAGTAAATTAAGGCTTTTTATATCTTGATTATAATACGGATAAGCTTACTATTTCTTTATCTTTAGAGCCTGTTGAAATAAAACCTATTCAACAAAATAGTTTACTTTAGAAGACATAACCCTCTAATTATGTCAAAGACCAAAACACTTCTTAAAAATCTTGGGCCAGGACTTTTATTTGCCAGTATGGCCATTGGCACATCGCATTTAGTGCTTTCTACAAAAGCTGGAGCGCAATATGGTTGGCTTATGGTGATTCCCATAATACTTGCCAATATTTTTAAATACCCATTTTTTGAATTTGGGGTTCGTTATACTAATGTTACCAATAAAACACTTATTGAAGGTTATTTAAATCGAGGCAAGGGGTACTTGTGGTTTTATGCTTTTCTGACCCTTATAACAACCTTTACAATCTTAGCAGCTCTTTATACGGTTACTGCGGGACTATTTATTAATCTGTTTAAAATATCTGATATTTCACTTGCAAATGTGGCTCTTGGGTTATTTATATTCATTAGTGCATTATTGATTGTTGGACGCTATAAATTTCTTGAAAATTCATTAAAATTTGTTGTTTCCATTTTATTTATTGCGCTTGTCGTGACAACTGCCCTAGTGATCTACCAAGGTCAGGTAGAAACCGTTTCTGATTTTAGCCCTCCACCTATTTTCAATGATGCCGGTATTTTATTTCTCATAAGCTTAATGGGGTGGATGCCAACAACAGTAGAAGCTTCAAGCTGGATAAGCTTGTGGAGTATTGAAAAATGGAAAACCCAAAAACAAAAACCTACCTTAAAAGAATCACTTCAAGAATTCAATATTGGATATTTCATGACAGCTATCTTAGCTATCTTTTTTCTAATTATTGGCTCAATGACTTTGTACGGAACCGGCATTCAACTCAGTGGTAATGGAATTGTCTTTGCTGATCAGGTAGTGCAATTATTCACAACACATATTGGCTCTTGGGCATACATTTTTATAGCAATTTCAGCTTTTGCCACTATGTTCAGTACATGTATGACAGCTCATGACGCTGTTACTCGAGTTAGCCTTGATATTATAGACTTACTTTCTCCAAAGACAAAATTGCAAGGTAAAAAAGGGTATTTCGCCTTAGGCGTACTTGTATTGGCACTTATCAATTTTATTGTTATTGCCGTTTTTTCAGCGAATATGGGTAAACTGGTCGCTTTGGCTACATTCGTTTCTTTTGTTGTTGCCCCCCTTATTGGCTATATGAACCTTAAAAATGTAATGAGTGATGATTTGTCTAAAGAGCATCAACCAAAAAAATGGTTGCAAATACTTACTTATGCCGGCATTGTGTTTCTCTCTTTATTTTCTATATACTATTTCTGGGTAGAAGTATTTTAATCTAAAAGAGAATATTATAGTTAAGAACAACTATCAATGTTCTTTCATTTTGTTTGTGCAGTGTATCTAAACAAAAAACTCCATTTTTACAAATATTGGTTATTTTATCCTCCCCATAACCTATAGAATACAGAATATTTGAAGAAGAAACTCCTTTTTTCAATAGGTATATTTTTATGGCATCGGCTCGTTTTTGAGATAATTTAAAATTAGTACTACTACCGCCCCTACTATCAGTATGTGATTCAATACGCAATTGAAATTGAGGAAATTTCTGTACTACATCTACAGCCTTATCCAATTCACTTTCTATTTCTGGCGTAACTTCGGCTTTCCCTCTATCAAAATAAAACTTTTTCAATTTTATGACTGTCTGTTCTTCCTTTTCTTCTACTAAATCATCTATGGATACAATACCCATATTATATGCTTTCTTCTGAATACCATCCAATTCATCTTGCCCATAATTGGCTGAAAAAGTAGAATACTTTTCTTTTGTTGATTGAATTGTAACACCTTCTTGCCAAGGAATCTCAATACGATATTCACCATCTTCATTCGTATATAGATCTTTAATAACATCACCCTCCTTATTTAACAGGCGAACTTGTGCTTTTGAAATTCCTTTATTAGAAATAAGGTTAACCACTCTTCCTCTAACAGTTAAGGTTTTAAATCCTGGTCTTTCATCGACCTTAAATCCATATATATCATCTTTACCTTTACCCTCTGGTCTATTGGATGAGAAATATCCTAAGAGTCCTTTTTTAGCATCTTTTTTGATTATAAGTCCAAAATCATCAAAAGCTGAATTTATGCCTTTTCCTAAATTTACAGGGATACTATATTGTTGATCTTCGCTAATATTTGTTTTATACACATCCATTCCCCCTATCCCATAAAAAATATCAGAAGAAAAATATAAGCTATTTTCAAAAATAAAAGGTGCTATTTCGTTTCCAGGAGAATTGATTCTTGGCCCTAGATTTACTGGAGCGGACATAATCTGCCCATTATTAGTATATACATAGTAAATATCGGTACCTCCATACCCTCCTTCAAAATTAGCTGCAAAAAATAGCTTTCCTGTTAATTCATCATAAAATGGGTAGTAAAAAGAGGTGCTCAAATCTTTAAGCAGAAAATTAAAATTATTATTTTCATCAACAACCCCTATAGCCAATGCATTTTTACCATTATCGTCAAAAGAAAGTTCGTCATCTTCAATATTTGAGAGTACATAGAAAATTTTATTTAACTTTTTTGAATAATAGGGTGTTGATTTATGAAATTTAGAAGCAGGCATACCAGTGAATTTTACTGAACTAAATATATTACCTGAAGGCTCCATACGCGAAACGTATATATCTAAATAAGACTCTCCTGAAGGAGCATATATTTTTTTAGATTTCTGAATTCTACCACTGCTAAAAAGAAGTTTGTCTTTATAAAATGCAGGAGAAAAATCGACTTGAGGGCTATTTGCATTAATGTTAAAAACCTGAAAGTCAGATATGTCATTAGCACTAGATTCAAACAACTTATAATTAAGGTTTGCATTCTCCATTAATTCACTAGAAAGAGAATCACTTTTTGAATTTAAAAAAGCTTTTATCCTATTTACATCAGTAGAAGTCTTTGCTATACTTTGCAACATCATATTAAAATGGTTGCTCGACATTTTTGCATTTGATTTATGAACGTCAAGATAAATTTTAGATGCTTCCTTATAATTTGCTGTCTTAAAATATGAGTTGGCCAAATTCAATAGCTTATCAGAAGTCAAAACTCCACGTGTCTTTTCTTTTTGATATTCAGTTATAGCCTGCGCATAAGCATATTCATAAAAATATTTATCAGCCTTAGACATTTTATCCTGCGCAAAAGAGAACACAGTAGTTGTGAGGAAAAATAATATAAAGGTCTTTAATTTCATAAACATTTTCTTTAGAAAAACCTTGGACTATCGATTTGTTTGGGTTTCCCTTTAATTTTTTTGTTTTTTTCCTTGTTTTTTCCTCTTCCCCCTCCTTTGCCTAGATAGAACTTCAAAATCATTTCATGGGAACCATTATTAAATTCACCTAGACCATTTGTACTATAATCATATGAATACCCTATGTATGCACCATTGCCTATCTGAAAACCAGCCAAACCACTCACTGCATTATCCAATCGATATGATGCCCCTAATGTAAACTTATTACTAATTAAAAAATTAGCTGATATGTTGGTGTTCAAAGGAGCACCATTAATATAATTGATTAAAAAAGCAGGTTTAAATTTTAAATTTTCAGAGAAATTAAAAACATAGCCTCCAATGAAATTAAATTGTATTCTATCATCAACGATAGTAGCAACATCATCATCATTAACTCCTTCAGTCAAAAAATTAGGTACAGAAGCCCCTAAATACCATATATCAGTATTATATAGAAAAAAACCAGCACCAATAGTAGGATAGAATTTCTTGATAAGTTCACTATCCAATATAGGTTCGCCAGGATTCTCAAAAGTACCTTTAGAGAAATCTACATTAAGAAAAGCCCCACCTACATCCATACCAAAAGATAGCTTTGTGTTTTCAGAAACATTGAATTGATACGAGTATGCTATATCCACAAAAGTTTGTGTAGAAGGTCCTAATTCATCATTGACTATATTTAAACCAAGCCCGCTCTTCCCATTTGCGAAAGGAATATTTGTACCAAAACGAATAGTTCTTGGAGCACCGGGAATATCAATCCATTGTGCCCGGTACAACCCTATTATATCCGCCGTTTCTACACTGCCAACATAAGCAGGGTTAAAACTTCCTATATTGTACATATACTGCGTGTACTGCGGTTCTTTTTGTGCAACGACCATTGTAACCGCACCCAACCATAAACCAAAGGACAAAAGGAGGTATCTACCTATAAATTTACTTGTATAACCCATTCTTTTTATTATCATCTTATCAACTGAATCCACCCTTTCTTGACTTCAGTACCATTACCTATATCTATATTCAAGATATAGAAATACGTGCCATTGGGTGCCTCATTACCTTTATAAGTGCCATCCCAAACTTCACTTTCTGTTCTATTTTGGACTTCAAAAATCAAATTTCCATAGCGATTAAATATTGAAATATTATAATCAATAATCTCAACATCTTGGTTGGTTTCACTATCCCTACGATTGATTTTAAGAATATCGTTGATGCCATCGCCATTAGGAGAAAATTGATTGAATATAATACCTACTTCGGCAGGCGTTGGCAGGCTTACATTCACCTCTATAGTTGATGAATTATTTTCTGGATCATCAGTTGGTGAAGATCGTGTAATAGTAGCCGTATTAGTATAATTACCCTCATTTGGTACCACAACGGTAATAGTAAGGATAGCCTCCTGATCAACATCCAAACTTGGAATCATCCATACACCTGTATCTTCGTTGTATTCTCCAATTGTTGCTGAATCATTAATATACTCAAAACCATTAGTATCGAGAACGTCACTTACTTCTATCTGCGAAACTAAATCTTCAACAGACTCATTGGTCACTTTTATTGTAAACACCACTTCGTCATTAACTAATGGGGTTGGGCTAAATGCAGTTTTTTCTATAACCAAATCAACACCTTCTGGTATGTCTATATTAATAGTTACTATATCTGAAGAATTATTTTCTGTAGTAATATCTATCGGAAAAGATTCTACTAACTCCGCAATATTGGTATAAATACCTTCTGGCAAAATTTCAACTGTTATTTCTAAAGTACCTGCTTGTAAGGGTTCTATTTCAAAAATATCCCAATCACCAGTTTGATTATCATAGGTGCCAATAGATGCTATATGCTCAACATACTCAAACCCACTTTCTAATATATCACTTATTTTAACGCCCAATACCCTACTATCTGAAAGATTAGTGACGGTTATTGTAAAAACTACTATTTCACCTACTACCGCATTTTCATTATCAACCGTTTTGGCAATCTCTAAATCTATAGGGTCGGGCATACAGTCAGAAGTCAAGTTGGGGTCGCAAGCATCTAATGGATCACTGTTATCATCTGTTGTATTAGGGTCACCATCTGGGCCGGCCAATTCATCGCCATCAGTAATTCCGTCACCATCGGTATCACATAAGTCATTGGTGTTATCTGGAATACATGGGTTATTATTGGCAGGATCTAATTGATCTACAACCCCATCCATATCTTCATCTAAAATATTAGACTCTAAAGCATCAATAATTGCATCACCATCAGTATCTATAGGGTTAAGTATATCAATACCTACTTCGTCACCATCATTAATTCCATCACCATCGGTATCTGGGTTATTTGGATCCGTACCCAATATAGCTTCAGAGCCATCGAAGATCCCGTCTAAATCCGTATCCATATCGCAGTCATTCACAGTAATGGTTACTTCAGAAGATTCATTAACACAAGGTGCTTCAGCAAGCGTAGTAGTAAAGGTGAAAACATAGTCACCATCAGGTCTATTCACAAAATTCACAATATTACCTGTATCTATGGTCAAAGTGCCTGAAGGGTCTGATGTAATTGTCCATACACCCGTACTTTCCCCCATCAATCTATCGTCCAGATCAACTGTTGTGGGCCCATTATCAATATTACTACATGAAGATGTATTGCTAGGGGTTCCAGCAGATTGCAAGGGTGATATTGTGGCTATTACCGGTACTCTAGCGGAAGTACAATCATTCGCGGTCGCCTCTACAAAATATGTAGTCGTGGTTGATATGCCAGGAGTTGAAAAAGTGGTGCCCGAAGCAAGTATAACCATATCGGTTGGATCATCAGATGCATACCAATTAAACGTTGGAGGTTGTGCGGCACCTGGTATATTTCCAGCAACTGTAAGTTCAAGTGAACTTGGTCCGCAATTTGAGTTTCCTGTCGTAGCTGTAATAACAGGGGTCATACTCAATACTATTGTAATCTCTAAAGTAGGGCTTGCACAACTATTAACCGCATCCCAGAAAAA
>QILY01000100.1 GCA_003232155.1 Maribacter sp. | reverse complement strand
AGCCTTGAATTAACCCGTTAGTACTACGTTTTTATCCTCCAAATCTTACTATTTACACGGCTTCGGAGAAATCACTATTAATCGAACTCAGGTTATCAAAACCTCTGTTCGACAAGTTGGACACTTCCCTTCTCTAAGGGGTGGAACCATAAAATGTAAATATTTGAAAAAACAAAAAACCCACAAGACTTAAGCTTTGCGGGTTTGTGTTTTTACTATGAAAACAACTTATTTCACTTCTTCAAAGTCTACGTCTTCTACATTGTCACTTTCTGCACCTGCATCAGCAGTAGCTTCACCTTCAGGGGCTGCGTCACCCTGTTGTGCTTCAGCTTGAGCTTTATACATTTCTTCAGAAGCTACTTTCCAAGCTTCATTAATTTTATCTAAAGCTGGTGTAATAACAGCCAAATCTTTGCCTTCATATGCTGTTTTTAGTTCTGCCAAAGCATCTTCAATAGGTTTTTTCTTGTCATCTGACAATTTATCACCAAACTCGGTCAATTGTTTTTCAGTCTGAAAAATCATACCATCAGCTTCATTCAACTTATCAGCAGTTTCTTTGGCCGCCTTATCAGCTTCTGCATTTGCTTCTGCTTCTGCTTTCATCCTTTGAATTTCTTCATCAGTCAATCCAGAAGAAGCTTCAATTCTTATATCCTGCGTTTTGTTCGTTACCTTGTCAGTTGCCGAAACTTTGATAATACCATTGGCATCAATATCAAAAGTTACTTCAATTTGTGGCGTTCCTCTTTGTGCAGGTGGGATTCCGTCTAAATGAAAACGACCTATTGTTTTGTTATCTGTAGCCATTGGACGTTCTCCTTGCAATACATGAATTTCAACTGAAGGTTGATTATCAGCTGCAGTAGAGAAAACCTGAGACTTTTTAGTTGGTATTGTTGTGTTTGCATCAATCAACTTGGTCATAACGCTACCCATAGTTTCAATACCTAAAGATAATGGCGTAACGTCTAACAACAATACGTCTTTTACATCACCTGTCAATACCCCCCCTTGAATAGCAGCACCTATGGCAACTACCTCATCAGGGTTAACTCCTTTTGAAGGCTTCTTACCAAAGAATTTTTCAACAGCTTCTTGTACAGCAGGAATTCTTGTTGAACCACCTACCAAAATAATTTCATCAATATCACTTTTTGACAGCCCAGCAGCTTTCATCGCCGTTTGGCAAGGTTTAATAGTACGTTTTACCAAATCAGCTATCAATTGCTCGAATTTAGCTTTGGTCAATGCCCGTACCAAGTGCTTTGGCCCTGAGGCCGTTGCTGTTACATAAGGTAAATTGATTTCCGTTTGGGCTGAAGACGATAATTCTATCTTCGCCTTCTCAGCAGCCTCGCGCAAACGCTGTAATGCCATAGCATCATCACGCAAATCAATATTTTCATCTTTCTTGAACTCCTCAGCCAACCAATCGATTATTTTTTGGTCAACATCATCACCACCTAAGTGCGTATCACCATCAGTAGATAATACTTCAAAAACACCATCTCCTAACTCTAAAATAGAAACATCGTGAGTACCACCACCAAAATCAAAAACAACTATTTTTTGGTCAATATTTTTCTTATCCATCCCGTAAGCCAAAGAAGCTGATGTAGGTTCGTTAATAATACGCTCTACAGTAAGACCAGCAATTTCTCCAGCTTCTTTTGTAGCTTGTCTTTGCGCATCATTAAAATAGGCAGGAACCGTAATTACAGCTCTTGTTACATCTTGACCCAAATAATCTTCTGCTGTTTTCTTCATTTTCTGAAGAATCATAGCAGATAATTCTTGTGGGGAGTACAAACGCCCGTCAATATCTACCCTTGGCATGTCATTATCTCCTTTTACTACTTTATAAGGGACTCTTTCTGCTTCTTTTTTAGATTCAGAATATTTGTTCCCCATAAATCTTTTTATAGAGTATATAGTATTGTACGGATTAGTAACTGCCTGTCTTTTGGCAGGGTCACCAACCTTAATTTCACCGCCTTCAACGAAAGCGATAACAGATGGAGTTGTTCTTTTTCCTTCTGCATTAGGAATAACAACGGGCTCGTTACCTTCCATTACGGAGACACAGGAGTTTGTTGTACCTAAATCTATTCCGATAATTTTACTCATTCTATATGTTTTAAAATATTAGTGCTTTATTTTTTAAATCGATTAGTGAATGACAAACAATATGCCAAGTAAGAAAAACTGACAGGATGTCACTTGAAGAAAACAAACAACTGGCAATACCCGCTTTTTAATTGGTCAATATTCAAATGAAAAAATCTTATTTTCAATTTCCCTATTCCATAATTATTAGATAATTTCACCGTTGCGTTGCGAAACATCTTAAAAGATTAAGTACAAAGTAATAAGTATTAAGTATTAAGTGCCGAGTCATAAGTACAAAGTAATAAGTATTAAGTATATTATAATTTACTTAGGCTTTAGTTTAATATTGTGTTCAGGGCAAACGCATCTAGATTTTAAACAATAACAACAATCTCATAATCAGCAATTAACGAAATTCGTAAAATTTAAAATATTCCGTTTAATCAAAAACAAGAGGCGTCCAATAAAACAGGATACGCATAAAGCCTTGACTTTAGGTTGATTTAAGGTTTTTCAAAATATCAAATATTTTTAGATGCGTTTGCCCTGAATATTGTGTTGATATAATTGGTTTATGACTTAAAAAAACCTCTTTTTTGTATTATTCTATGATAAAAATAAAAAAAAACATATATGGTAGTAAACCCTTGCTATATGAAATGCAGCTATCAACACCATTTTAAACTAGAGCCTATACTTAATACCCTATACTTATTACTTAATACTTAATACCCTGTACTTATTACTTAATATTTAATACCCTGTACTTAATACCCTGTACTTAATGCGTATACTATAATGAGATATATTACACTATTGGTAATTTTACTATTAGGATGCCATTCTACAAATGCCCAAAAAGACAGTCTAAAAATTATTGTATTGGATTCTGTAGAGATCAAAGCATTGAGAATTGAGATCCCTTCACAACAACAGCCTTTTTCAATAGCTACTTATACGGCCACTACCTTACAAGAAACGAGACAACAGCTTTCATTACAAGAATATCTTACCCATATTCCGGGCTTGTTCAGTTTGAATGCCAATAATTATGCCCAAGACCTTCGAATATCAATTCGTGGTTTTGGTGCTCGTTCAGCCTTTGGTATTAGGGGCGTGAAAATTATTGTAGATGGTATACCTGAAACCACTCCAGATGGACAAGGGCAAATTGACAACCTTAACCTTGGTATTGTAGAAAAAATCGAAGTATTGAAAGGGCCCTCTTCTACATTGTATGGCAATGCATCTGGTGGTATAATACACATTACTACAAAGCAAAATTTCAATACCGATTTTTTAGAAGCAGGATTAACTTTAGGGTCTTATAACAACCAACAGTACCAGATAACTAGCGGAATTGTCAAAAATAATTCTAAAATCATTTTTCAGGCTACACATACCCTTAGTGATGGGTATCGAGATCAGAGTGGCCTGAAAAACACCAATCTCAACTTACGATGGTTTCAAAAGCTATCAGATAAATCTAAAATTAATTTTCAGGCAAATTACACCAATAGTCCCATTGGCGATGATGCAGGCGGGCTCACCCTTGAAGAGGTCAATGCAGATAGAAGACAGGCCAGAGATCGTAATATACAGTTTGGCACTGGTGAGGCTATTGAGCAATTTAAAATAGGTAGCACTTATAATTATAGCATAAACGAAAAGCAAGATATACAGTTCTACGGATTTTACAACCATCGGAATTTTGAAGGACGACTCCCTTTTAATTTTGGTGGATGGATTGATTTAAATCGCAATTATTTTGGACAAGGAGGGCATTATAAAATCGAGAATAAGGCTATCAATAGTCGTAATACGCTACAGCTCGGTTATGATTTTGCCTCGCAAAAAGATATACGGCAACGTTTTACAAATGATGACGGAACAAGGGGCACCAATACGCTTGACCAAATTGAACGTTTTACGAATATCGCTTTTTATGCTTTGGACCATTTTTATATAAAAAAGTGGTTGGTTACAGCTGGGCTACGTTTTGATAGCAATATACTAAAAGTCACCGACCAAAAATTAGATAATGGCAACCAATCCGGACGTAGAAATTTATCTTCTGTGAACCCAAGTCTTGGGGTTAATTACCAGCTAGCAAACCAATTGAATTTGTACGGTAATTTTAGATCTAGTTTTGAAACCCCTTCTCTAAGTGAACTATCGGCAAACCCTACAGGAGAAGATGGTTTTAATAACTCATTAGACCCCCAACGTGCTTTTAATTATGAAATAGGGTTTAAAGGTTTGGTATGTAATCGTTTGAGTTTTGATTTAGCCCTTTTCTATATCAACACCAAAAATGATTTGGTCCCTTTTGAACTGGAAGCTTTTCCTGATCGTTCATTTTTTAGAAATGCTGGAACTACAGAGCGAACAGGAGCTGAACTATCAACAAACTACAGTATAAGCTCTGAATTCTCAGTACAAGGCAGTTATACGTATTCAAATTTCAAGTATACTTCATTTACATTACCCCAGGGTGATTTTTCAGAAAATGCATTGCCGGGCATTCCAAAACATTTTACAGCTTTATCTTTTTTATACAAGAATGTAAAAGGTTTTAATGCACGATTACAACATCGTTTTGTAGATACTTTCTTTGCCAATGACGCTAATAGTGTAAGTGAGCCTTCATACCATATTGCCGATTTTAGTATGAGTTATCGTTTTAAAGGACAGCATTCTATATGGTCTCCTTTTTTTGGTATCAATAATATTTTCGATGCTAAGTATAGTGACAATATTAGACTTAATGCCTTTGGCGGCAGGTATTTCGAACCAGCGCCAGGAATCAATTTTTATGTAGGTATCAGATACAAATTATCTGAATAAATACAGAAAGTAAATTTGTTATAGACCTTTTACAGTAAAAATACGCACCCTGTTTTCACTAATCTAGTAATCCTTGCTCTACGGCAAAGCGCGTAAGACCTGCAAGATTCCGCACACCTAATTTTGAAATAAGATTTTTTCGGTAGCTCTCTATAGTGTGTTTACTCAAAAATAATTTGTCGGCAATTTCTTGGGTGGTAAACTCCTCGGCAATGAGCTTTAAAACTTCTTTTTCACGCTTGGTCAATATTATCTCAGGCTCTGTTTTGGCCGCAAACATTGCTTCCATTACGACCTGTTTAATACGCGGTGAAAAGTAGTTTTCACCATTTAATATAGTTTTAATAGCTTTTAAAAGCTCTTGTTTTTCTGCATTTTTTGAAAGATAACCGTTAACCTTATTCTCTGTTAATGTTTTAATTTTATTTGCATCTTCTAGCATGCTCACAACAAGAGTCTTTATTTTAGGAAACTCTGATTTAATAGCTTTATTTAATGCAATACCATCCATTTTTGGCATATTAATATCCGTAATAACCAAGTCTATACCTGCATCAGGATTAATACGCAAATACTTAATGACTTGTTCGCCTGTTTTTGCAGTCAGTTCAATATTAATATGCTCCTCTTCTGCAAGAATACTTTTAAGCCCATCTAAAAACATAGCATGGTCGTCTGCGATAATAATAGAAAAAGATGATTTCATAACTTATGGTTGTGGTATGCTTATAGTGATTACTGTGCCTTTGCTTAGGGCTGTGTTTATAGAAAATGTGCCGTTAAATTCTTTTACCCGAATTTCTAAATTATTGAGACCTATGCCTTTATTGGTTTTACTTGAATCAAAACCGACACCATCATCTTCATAAATAAGTTCTATACTTTTTTCCTCGGAAAGAAAGGTGAGCTGTATTTCAATTTCTGAAGCTTTTGCATGTTTAAAAGCATTGGTCACCAATTCTTTTATCATGTTAAACAATGTTACTTGAAGGGGCGTATCAAGTTTATTTATAGCTTCATTCGGGTAGGTGTTAAATCGTAAATTTACAGGCGAATCCTGACTCAAATTCTGTATATAATTCTTTACCAATTCAGTAAATGCAGAATCCTTAAATGCCATGGGAATCAAGCTATGCGAAATCTCTCGTACTTGTTCGTATGTGATGTCGAGTTGTTTCAAGATTTGCTTAAAATCAAGACGGTCATCCCCCAAACTATTGATTCTTAGTTTAATTCCGGCAAGATTTCCGCCAATACTATCATGCAGTTCTCTAGCAATACGGTTGCGCTCTTTACGTTGAACCGAAATTGCGTTTTTTGCCAAAGACAGCTCTTGAGCTTGCAACAAGGATTCTACCTCTTGTTGATTAATGGCTTCTTGTTGTTTGTTGAGTAAACTTTGGGCCTGCAACTTCTGGTAATATACTACAAGTAACAAAATAATAGGAATAAGAATCACAAAAAAACCAATAAGAAAAGCGTATTTTGTAGTCTTTTGACGGTCGATTTCAGTTTGTTTTACCAATTGGTCCTCTTGTAGCTTATCAATTTTCTTTTCTTTTTTTAATGTCTCGTACTTTAGTTCTAAGTCACGTACCAAACGTTGATTTTGATTTTTAATAATAGTATTACTTATAGCCTGGTACTGGGTCATAAGATTATAAGCATTTTTATAATCACCTTTAGCCTGATAGAGCCTAACTAAAGCTTTAATTACTTTTTTCTCCAACTCTAACCTATTCCATTGTATAGTATTAACGTATGCCGAATTTAAAGCCATTTCGGCAATATGGTATTCTTTTGTAATAACTAAAGCCAACCCCTCAGTTAAAGCGGCTTCTATGTATAGATCATAATAACCATTATCTATCGCTATTTTTTTAAAAGACGAACAACTTGATATAGTGCCTTCTATATCACCTTCCCTCAATTTAATTCTGGCAAAACATAGCCGTAACTCTAGCTCAATCTTGTTATGACCCTGTATATAACTTTCAGACAATGCTTTATTAATCAAAATCTTGGCTAAATCGTACTCTTTGCCCAACAGTAAAAAACGACTCTTTGCAACTACCATTTTTAAGTAAAACTCCTTATTACCTTCAAATTGAGATAGCTCATCTAAAATCGGTTGTGCCCTATCCAATTCGTTTTTTAAAATATAGGTTTCCGCCAGTTCAAGTTTCAAATAATTTTGCAAAAGACTATTCTCTGTTGATGTTTCTATCCCTTGGATAAATGATGTAATGGCATCATCCATCAATCCCATTTTCTGGGCACCAACCCCTTCATAATATAAAGCACGTAGTCTATAATTTTTTAAAACACTCTCGTTAAGTTTAGCGTATAGAGTTTCTATTTTGAGTTGCTCACTGTAATGTACTAGGGAATCTACGTGACCAGAGCGCAAAAAAATGCGTGCAATCATATCTAAATATTTGCAACGTTCCTCAATGCTTTTTGCATTTTTTAATTGCGTATATAATTGACGTTGTACTACCTGTGGCATTTCACCAAAAGCCTTAAAATCTAGGCGATTTTCCTGCGCAAAGCCCATTAAAAATCCCAGACTAAAAAAAAGAAGAGTGATTTTGGTTAAATGCATTATTTTTTATAATCTAACAACAAAAATAGAGTATTGTATTTCTAAAACTTGAATTATAAATTTAAACAACCTATTTTATATAAATTGATAACGCAATATTACTAAAAATGAAAGACTACAATTTCACTGAATACAGTGAAAATCTTAATTCAAATTCTTTTAAAGAAAGCCAGTTGAAATTTAAGCTTTGAGAAAGCCAAACATCCACTATCAGGATCAACTGAGTTCATCCTGACTATGGGGGTGTTGTGAATAAATTGCGCTTCATATCCTAATTTGTATGCGGTATCTAACCCTAGAATTACAAACCTATTTGTTCCATAATGTAGTCACATTAAAAACCAGAGGATAAGATTGAGCCTTAATGCCTGTTGTTGGCCAACATATTAATATCAAGGCGATAAATTTGACAGGGGTAGTATTTCTGTTAAAACCTCCATAAACAGTATTTTTAGAATTCTAAATACATCCCTGTTTTCGGGGTACTAATTTTCACTATAAATGGTGTTTTCTAACAGCCTTATCTCCTTCATCTTTGCACTGTAATTAGTTGACAACTATTATAAACAAAATAATAGTCTTAAATCAGATACAACTATTATAAACAAATTATTATTAACTCTTAAAAAATTAAAATTATGACCTGGGGAATCACATTAATCTTATTAAGTATTATCGCAGTACCATCATTATTGCTTTCAAAAAAACCAAATGCAAAAGAACTTTTAAAAAAAATTGAACCTTATCAGGGGTGGATAGGCTTGGTATTCTGTTTCTGGGGAGTTTGGGGAATCATCTCTGCCGTTTTAAACATTGGATGGCTTACTACAAATCCGATTTGGTGGGTAACACTTTTAGCAGGAAATGTTGTTGAAGCAACATTGGGCTTTATGCTTGGATTCGGACTTATAAATAAGTTCTTCCTTTCTAAAAATGAAGCGGCAAAAGAAAAAGGGAATCGACTAAGAGAAAAATTAGCTCCAAAACAAGGTAAACTCGGAATCTTAGGGTTGATAGTAGGTGGATGGATGATTGTAGCTTCGTTCCTATACTTATAATTCTTTAACTACCATTAAAATGAAAAAGTTAGTTTATATACTATTCGTTTGCATTTCTCCTATTTTTTCATAAAAGAATGCTAATACAATCACTGTAAATGGAGAAGCAGATAAACAAGTAGAAATTGGTGCTTATTATCTCACCATTGCTCTCAAACAAATTAAACCAGATGATTCCAACATTTAGACTCAATGAGTCTTGAGCGGGTTAAGCAAACGTATAGTGATAAATTAATGGCTATAGGAATAGATTTTAGTGAATTTAAAGAGAATTTTCCTATACGATTCTATATGTCATATTCTGAAATGAATGATGTGGCATACTATTCATACGTGACAACATCAGGTGAACTGATACAGAAAATTATAGCGCAAAATATGGATGGTTTAACTACAGTAAATGTAGAAATAGTTGCCAAAGAAAAAACCACTGAAGAATTGGTGAATTTAACAGATATAGCAATCGAAAATGCTAAAATAACTGCGCTAAAATTAGCCAATAAGCGACATAAAAAGCTAGGTAATATCTTGACAATAGTAGATTCTAATTACAAGGCGCAGTATTTAAATATTTATAAACCAAACGTTCCACAAAAACACTCGGTAACGGTAACTTTTGAAATAAAATAATTAACAAAGAGTGTGTCATACTAAACAATTAAATAATATAAAAATGAAAACAAAAATCTTAATTTTATTTACAATCATCGCTTTCGGCAACAATTTTAATGCACAAGCACAAAAACTAAAAAAATTTGGTAGTTCTATCGAAAAAAAGATGGGACCAAAAACCATAAAAGTACCTTATACTGATGTTGTATCCTATCTTGGGTATGCAGCTCCTGGTAATGAGGATGAAACAAGAGAAGGCAAAAAGTTTTATTACATCTATGTATGGGTGCCGGCAGTGGCTCCAGAACTCGGTGTAAGAATGATGTCACCTGTAGGGAAAACCAAAATCAAAAATGCAAGTATGTCAAAAGCTTATGAAAGTAATGCAAAATCAGATGAGTATTTTGACACCTACATTACCTTGGAACGTTCTGACATTATCAGTAAAGACAAGGTTAGCGAAGATGCTGTTAAAAACGCAAAATGGACTGTATTAGAGTCCAATGATGACAGTAGTGAAATGCCTAAACAACCAAGTGGGAACAGCTATAACTCTTTGTTGAGATATAAAAGTGAGCTTGGTGACCCTCTTAAAGCATTGACTGTTGGTTTGTACCGTATTGGTTTCACTACATACAAAACCGGTGAAGTGAAAGGTACTTTTTTGGCCGAAGTTGCAGCCCCAATAAAATTACCAGGAGTAGCAATGGCTAAGACTATCGAAGAGTTAAAAAAAGCATTATAACATATAATTTTAATAAGACACACTAAAGGTTATTCCTATATTCTAGAATTCTAGAATATAGGAATAACTGTATCCGCTCAAAAAACCGTGGCATTATTTTTTTGATAGATTAATTGCGCTATCGTAATTTTGTTTTGGTCTTTATTTATCATTTGCTTAATGTACTTGTAAATATCGACATTGTGTTGTATTGCGGTTTGAGTTATAGTCATAAATGCATCTAAGCAAAGTGTTCCTTTATCTGACATAGTGTGATAAGAGACATCTCTTTTTCTAGCTTTTTTTCTGGCTCCCAGTTCAGAAAGGTTATTGTGTAGCGGTATTTCTGGTTTGAGTAATACGGTGAGTAATTTAGTTTTGTTGTTAAATGTTTTATCAATGAGT